>NZ_JBEXCV010000002.1:0-146501 GCF_040605455.1 Embleya sp. NPDC005575
CCTGAGCCGAACCGGCGACGACCAAACGAACGAAACCGAGTCGAAACCCCGACTCACTCGAACGAGACCCCGTACACCTAAATCCTGATACTCCCCGGCAGCCCAGTCGCAGGGGCGGGGCTGGGGAAAGCGGAGTCCGTCCCGGTCGTGCACCTCGACCGCCACCCACTCCTGTTGCGCGTGTACCGCGAGGCGTAGCGGCGCGCCTTCGCCGATGTGACGGGCGACGTTGGCCATCAGCTCGTGCGTGCAGAGTTGGACGGTGTCCGCGGTCTCGGCGGGGATGCCGGCGGCGGTCAGTATGCCGGGGAGGATGGCGCGGATCGATTGGATCGTACCGACCGAGGCAGTCGTGTCGGTCCGGAACGACATGTGCGAATGGTGCCTAGCAGGGCTCGTGGTCATGGACTCGACCTCCGTGCGACGGCTGTCGTGATCATGCGCCGACGCGACTGATCGTAATGGTCGATCACCTTTGAGTGATGTCTCGTCGACGGTAACGGCTCATCGCCAGGGGGCGCAACATTGTCACTTCATTTGGCGAAACTGCCGCTTTGCCCTATCAAGATCAGGATCTCGAAGCCGGCTGGAAGTGACATGCTTTGGCGCATGACGAGCCGTCCGGTTCCCACCGTGCGCCGCCGTCGACTCGGTACGGAGTTGCGGCGGCTGCGCAACGACGCGGGTATGACGTTGGATCAGGTTGCGGAGCACATGAGTTGGGATGCGACGAAGGTGTCGCGGGTCGAGAACGCGACAAGGAACGTACGGCCCCCGGACGTCGGTCGTTTGCTGCGGATCTTCGGTGTCGACGACCCCGAACTGTGCGCGGCTCTCGAGGCGTTGGCGCGGGATGCCGGCAAACGTGGTTGGTGGCAGACCTACGGGGGCGTGCTGGCATCGACCTATGCCGATTACATCTCGCTGGAGAGCGACGCGGAAAGCCTGCGTACATACGAGCCTTCTTTGATCCCGGGCCTGCTCCAGACCGCGGCATACGCACGCGAGATCGTCGCGGGCACAACGACTCGTCGCACGCCGCAGGAGGTTTCCGCGCTGGTGGACGTCCGGCGTGCTCGGCAGGCCATTCTCACCGCGCCCGATCGCCCACTGGAGTTGTGGGCGATCGTCTCCGAAACGGCCCTGAGGCAACGCTTCGCGGTACGCCCGGAGACGATGCGAGAGCAGTTGCAGAAGCTGCTCGATACGTGGGAGCTCCCGAACGTCACCATCCAAGTGATGCCGATGGAGGCCACCGTGCATCCCGGATGCGCGGGCGGATTCAAGATCGTCAGTTTCCCGGGCCCGGTGCCGGACGTCGTTTCGTTGGAGAACCTGATCGGGGCGACGTACGTGGAAGGCACCGACGACGTCGCTGCTTTTGGCAAGGCGTTCGAGCGCATCCGCTCCACGGCCTTGTCCGAGGAGGACTCGTTGGCACTGATTACCGAACTGGAGGGGAAGCAACTGTGAAGCGGGGAACGCAGGATTTCCACACCCTGGCGCTTACGGGCGTCACTTGGCGCAAGTCTTCGTACAGCGCCGCCGAACACGACTGCGTCGAGGTCGCCGGGCTTGCCGGGAGCCGCGTTGCCCTCCGGGACTCGAAACGACCCACTGGTGGCGCGTTCCGGGTCCCGGGCTGCGCCTGGGGCGCGTTCCTGGCCCGCGCCTCCTAGCCGGACGCGGCGAGGTCCCCCGCCCCCGTCTCGGGGCGAGGGACCTCGGCGTGTGTGCGTACCTCGGCTCAGCCCTCGTCGGCCGGGGTCAGGTCGCTCTCGTAGTGGACGATCGTCGGCGGAACCGCGAAGAACTCGCCGACGATGGCACGCCACTGGGGGAACAGGTCGGACTCGCGGAAGCCCACCGTGTGTGCCTCCAGGGTCTCCCAGCCGATCAGCAGCAGGTACGAGGTGGGCGACTCGATCTGACGGATCAGGCGCGCCCAGCGAAAGCCGTCGGACTTGGCGACGACCTCGCGGCCACGCAGGAACGCGGCTTCGAATTCGGCCTCGCGGCCGGCGGTGACGGTGATGTCCGCGTGTTCGATGATCATGGCAGGCTCCGTGCTGGGTCGGATCGGGGTCGGGGCGACATACGGATCATTCCGAACCGCCCCGGCGCGGATTGCGCCGGGGCGGTTCGCCACGCCGACGACCGGCGTCGGCCGATCGGCGTCAGCTGAACCAGTGCCGCTTCTTGCGGGTGAGCTGGTAGCCCAGGATGCCGAACACCACCGCAACGAAGGTCGCCATCGCGGTCCAGAACCACCGTGCGTTCGGCCCGTCCATCCAGTCCCACTGGTACCAGTGGTCCTCTTCCTGGTCCCAGGCCACCGACCGGGTGTCCGCGGTCTGGCCGCTCTTGAGCACCGAGCCGGCCTTGGTGATCGGCACCAGCGGGTCGGCCAGCTTGCGGTCCGAGGTCGGTACCTGGTCGTCGCCGTCCTTGGTGTCCACCCGTATGGTCACCTTGGTCGCGGCGCCCGCGTCCAGGTCGGGCACGTCCATCGCGGCGATCCGGACGAAGTACATCCCGGGCAGCGGGTCGGTGGACCACGGCTCGGCCCAGTCGCGGACGGTGCGCGGGGTGCAGGTCAGGCCGAGCTTGGTGTCGGTCTTCTGCGCCGTGGCGACCTGCTTGCCCTCCACGCACGGCTGGCGCCGGCGCAGGCCGTCGTAGATCTCGATCCGGTAGGTCACCGGGCCGCTGCGCGCGTTGCCGGAGGCCAGCTCCAGATCCACCTTGGCGTGGATCTCCTTGCCCGCCTTGGCCGGGAACTGCCAGTACAGATACTCGCCCTGGGACGCCGACCAGCGCGCCTGCTCACCCAGCTTGAGCGTGCCCGCGCCCAGGAACGAGGTGCCCGGCGGCACGTCCTGGTCGGCCATCGCCGGCGCCGCGAACAGCGTCACGCCCACGAACGCCGCGGCGACCGCCGCCAACGCCCGCTTGATTCCACCCATCGCGCTCGTCATGACATCGCCTTTCCGAGAGCCTTGAACGCGCGGCGCAGCCAGCCGGCCAACAGCCCGGCGATCAGGCCGAATCCGGCGAGTACGCCCAGGAACACCCAACCTCGGCCCAGGCCGTGCACGTTCGCGGCCTTGCTGTCGGTGGCCTGGACCAGGTCCACCGTCAACTCCAGCGGCAGACCGGGCTTGGTGGCCACGTTCGGCTGCGCGGCGAACGCGTTGGTGACGACCAGGCAGATCGTCCTGGTCTTCGCGTTGTCACTGTCGGTCTTGTACGGGAGGCGCAGCCCGGCGGACTGCACGTCGGTACGGCCGTTGCCGGCGCCCGCGTTGCCGACCAGTTCGCGGCCGTCCTCGCTGAACGCGGTGACCGTCACGTCGTAGTCGCGCGCCACCTTGCGGTCCGCGCCGACCGTCGCGGTGGCCCGCAACTCCTGGTTCGGCTTGAGCGGGACCTTGTACCAGAGGTGCTGGCTGAACTCCTCGCGGTCGCTGTACACGCCGGGCGCCAACAACGGCGCGTCCTGGCAGCCGTTCGGGCTGCCCTTGACCGACGCGGGCGTCTCGTCCGCCTCGCGCACCGCGCGCTTGACGATCTGCTGGACCTTCTGCGACAGCTCGTCCGCGTTCAGCACCGAGGTGTAGGTGCCACCGGTGGCCGCCGCGATGCAGGAGAGCTGACGACGGGTGTTGTCGTCCGGGACCAGGCCCAGCGTGTCCACGATCAGGTTGAGGCCGGACGCGGCCAACTCGCGTGCCACGTCGCACGGGTCGGGCGGCGCACAGGTCTCCTCGCCGTCGGTGATCAGCACGATCCGGCGGCTGCCGGCTCCCGTGCCGAGGTCCTTGGCGGCCTCGCGCAACGACAGGGCGATCGGAGTCCAGCCGGTCGGCGCCAACTTGGCGATCTCGTTCTTGATCACGACCTTGTTGGGCCTGCCGACCGGGGCCAGTTGCTGGGTGTCCACGCAACCCTTGGCCTTGTCGTTGCCCGGGTAGGTGGCGCCCAGCACCCGGACGCCGAAGTCGGCCGGCTCCGGGACGCTGTCCACGACCTCGTTGAAGGCCTTCTTCGCGGCGTCCATGCGGGTCATCCCGCCGGCGTCGTTGGCCTTCATCGAACCGCTCACGTCGAGGACCAGCTCGACTTTCGGCGGTGGCCCGTTCGGATTCGTCTCGTCGGCCATCGCGGACGGTGCGGAACCGCCCACGACAGCAAAGGTCGTCAGCAGGCCGATCAAGCCGGCCCCGACCTTTCGCATCTTGATCGTCACGGGGGAGGATCCTACGGATCAAATCGGCCCGCCGTTTGCCGTGCACCGTAGGTGGATTGACAGCGCGTCAGACGGTTGGTGACGATTCGTCGGAAACGTTCCGCGTCGGTGCGGTCAGGTCATACAGGGTCACCCCGCCCACCGTGCTCGCGGTGAACGTCTGCTCGACCCAGGTCGCGATGGCCTGTGACGCGTTGCTGCCGCCCATGCCGCGCATTCCGCCACCGCCCATGCCGCCGCCGGCCCCGCCGCCGATGAAGTAGTGGATGCGACCATCCCTGACCAACTTTTGGAACTCGACGAGGGTCGGCGAGGGGTCGCTGCCGTTGAAGCCGCCGATCGGCATGACCGGTTTTCCGGTGGCGAGTTGGTATCCCGAAGCGCTATTGGAGCCCACCGAGGCGGCCACCCAGGTATAGGAGTCGCCGTCCTGCTTCAGTGCGGCGACCACCTCCTTGCCGGGCGTACTGCCGTTGAGCAGTCCGCCCATTCCACCCGCCCCGCCGCCACCCTGGCGTGGCGTCGTCCCCGGCGGCACCGCGCCGTTGCCCGGGGCGGTCCACCGCCGTGGGTTGCCGATACCGTCGGGAGTCTGCCCGTTCTGCCCCGGTGTGCCCGGGAACAGCTGGGTCCCCTGGCCCGGTTGGCCGCCCGGGACCTGGCCGGGCGGAACTCCCTGGAACCCGCGCGGCCCGCCCGCGAAGCCCCCGGGGCCGCCCGGTCCGCCCGGCCCACCACGCCCGAAGCCCATGCCCGCCGGCCCCGCGCTCGGGATCGAGCCGCCCTTCGCGGTGGCGACGGTGTCCCACGTGTACGCGACCGGCCCGGCCAGCAGCGCGGCCACCGAAACCGCGGCCGCCACCGGCGCGAGCCCGCGCAGCGCGACGAACGCGGCGCCGAACACGGCCAGAGCGCCCACGATTCCGCCGACGAGTACGACGTGGCGCAGCCACGGATGCCAATCCGGCGTCCGGTCGAGCAGGTGGTACGACCACCACGCGCCGGCCGCGATCGTCAGCGCCGCGACCGCCGCCGCACGTGGCACCCGGCGCCGTTCCCACAGCAGCGCCGCACCCATCGCCACCACCGCGGCGATCGCCGGCGCCAACGCGACGTTGTAGTACGCGTGGAAGATGCCCGCCATGTAACTGAAGACCAGCCCCGTGGTGAGCAGCCAACCGCCCCACAGCACGATCGCCGCCCGGGTGGGATCGGTCCGCGGCGCGCGTCGGGTCAGCCACAGGCCCACCGTGAGCAGGATCAGCGCGGCGGGCAACAACCAGGAGATCTGGCCGCCCATTTCGGCGTTGAAGAGCCGATCCCACCCGGTGGCACCCCAATTGCCGCCACCCCCGCGCGGGCCGCCCCCGCCGCCCACGCTGCCGGTCTCGTTGCCGTTGAGCCGGCCGAGTCCGTTGTAACCCAGCGTCAGTTCGAGGATCGAGTTGTGCTGCGAACCGCCGATGTAGGGGCGGGACGATTCCGGCCACAATTCGACGATTGCGATCCACCAGCCGCCGGCGACCAGCAATGCCAGCCCGGACCACAGCAGTTGCCGCACCCGCCGCCAGAAACCGACCGGCGCGCACACCAAGTACACCAGTGCGAAGGCGGGCACGATCAGGAACGCCTGGAGCATCTTGGCCAGGAAGCCGAAGCCCACGCACGCACCGGCCAGCACCAACCACCGGGTGCTCGCGCTCTCCTGGGCCCGCAACACCGCATACGCGGCGACGGTGAGCAGCAGTACCAGCAGTGCGTCCGGATTGTTGAACCGGAACATCAGCGCCGCGACCGGGGTCAGGGCCAGCATCGCGCCGGCCGACAGCGCGGCCCAGGCCGGGAATCGGCGCCGCACGGCCAGGTAGAGCACACCGACCGTGGCGACGCCCTCCAGTGCCTGCGGGGCCAGGATGCTCCACGCGTTGACGCCGAAAACGCGGGCCGACAGGCCCATCACCCACAATGACGCCGGGGTCTTGTCGACAGTGATCGAGTTGCCCGCGTCCGAGGACCCGAAGAAGAACGCCTTCCAACTCTCCGTCCCGGCCTGAACTGCGGCCGAGTAGAACGAGTTGGCCCACCCCGAGGCACCCAGGCCCCAGATGTACAGCAGAGCGGTCCCGAGCAGCAGCACGAGCAACGCGGGCCGCACCCACGGCGCGTCCGCCTCACGGCCGCGAACCAGCCGGGCGAACCAGGGCTTTTCGGTCCCGGCGCCGCTCTCGGGAATCGGCATGGGCAGTGGAGCCACCACGGCGGTCATACGTCCTCACTTGCCGAACCGGGAGAACCGGCCGAGTCGGTCGAATCGAGCATGTCGATCGAGGCGACCGGCATGGCCGAAGCGGCCGGCCTCCTCGCTGCGTCGGACGTGATCGAAGTCACCGAGGCGATCCGATCACCCGGGCCTGTCGCGGTCGCGGGATCCGGCCGACCACCCGGGTCCGCGGGCTTCGCCGAATCGTTGCGAGCGGCCGGATCACGCCGACCGGTCGAATACCCCGAGTGCGCGACTCCCGCCGCGCGAAAGACCCACACCCGCAGCAGCAGGAACCGCACGATCGTGGCCACGGTCCCCGCGCCGACCAGCGCGCCCAGTTCGACCGCGCGCGAGGGACGCGTAACGACGGCGTGCAGACCGGCGAGCGTCGCGCTGCTCAACGCGAGGCCGACGACGAAGGCCAGGCCGCCCTGGGCCTGATGGCGCCACACCCCGGCACGCCCGCGTACCCCGAAGGTGAACCGTCGGTTGGCCGCGGTGTTCGCGATCGTGGTCATCGTCAGGGCCGGCGCGTTCGCGGCCAACGCGCCCATGTCGTCGCGCAGCAGGACATACAACAGCAGGTGGGCCAGCGTGCTCACCAGCCCGATCACCGCGAAGCGCGGGAGTTGCGCGCGCATCGCCGGCGGCAACCGCGCCTCGCGCACCCGAGGCGGGACCGAGACCCGGAACGTGCCCGCAGCGATCCGCCGGGCCACCCGCGCCATTCCGCGCAGATCATCCAACGCGGTGTGCAGCACATCGACCCGGCTGTCCGGATCGTCGATCCAGTCCACCGGGACCTCGTGGATACGCAGCCCGTTGCGCTCGGCGAGCAGCAGCAGTTCGGTGTCGAAGAACCACTCCTCGTCGTGGACGTGCGGCAGCAGCGCCTGGGCGACCACCGCGCGGGCGGCCTTGAAGCCGCATTGCGCATCCGAGAAGTGCGCCGCGAAGACCCCACGCAGCAGCAGGTTGTAGGACCGCGACACGACCTCGCGGCGCGGCCCGCGGACCACCGCCGACGAACGGGCCAGCCGGGTGCCGATGGCGAGATCGCTGTGGCCGCTGACCAGCGGCGCGACCAGTGGCAGGAAGGCGTCCAGGTCGGTGGACAGGTCGACGTCCATGTATGCGACCACGTCCGCGTCGGACTCGGCCCACACCTTGCGCAGCGCCCGGCCGCGACCCTTGCGGTCCAGGTGCACCGTGCGCACGTGCGGCAGTTCACGCGCGAGCTCGCGGGCCACCTGCCAAGTCGCGTCCGTGCTGGCGTTGTCCGCGATGACGATGCGGAAGGCGTACGGGAATCCGCCGAGCAGATAGGCGTGCAGGCGGCGCACGCTCGCGGCCAGGACGTGCGCCTCGTTGTACACGGGCACCACCACGTCCACGATCCGCGTGCGAATCGGTGTCGTCAGGCTCATGCCGTGACGTTGTCGAGGGGGCCTGGGAGCCGTCTGAGGCGTTTCTTAAGGTGGGATGAGAATCGTCGTGGCGGCCGGAAACCGGGGTGCCGCCGGCATGTGGCCGAGTGGGGGCCGGCGCGAGACGGTCGTGGGATGCGAATCTCGCGTTTCGAGACGCCTATGCTGCCGATCGGAAGGCCGGCACAGCGCGACGCAGCGATCCGGAGGTCGGATGAACATCTCGGCGGGTAGGTCAGTGGGCGCGGACTCCGCGCAACCGTTCGTGGAGGCCCTTGAGATCGCGGCCGGCGGATGGGTCTTCAACGCCCGAGTGGCCGGGCCGACGGACGGCCGCCCGGTGTTGTTCCTGCACGGGTTCCCGCAGATGTCCGCGTCCTGGACGGCGCAACTCCTGGGCCTGGCCAAGGCCGGGTACCGGGCGATCGCGTTCGATCAGCGCGGCTACTCACCGGGCGCCCGGCCGCCCCAGGAATCGGCCTACGGGCGCGACGAGTTGGTGGGCGACGTGATCGCCGTACTGGATGCCCTCGGCCTGACCCGGGTGGACCTGGTCGGACACGACTGGGGTGGCGCGCTCGCATGGCAGCTCGCGGGCCTGCGCCCGGAGCGGTTGCGCACGCTGACCGTGGTGTCCACGCCGCACCCGGTCGCGCTCACCTCGGCGGTCCGTGACGACGCCACCGGCCAGCGCGAACAGTCCTCGTACATACGGCTGTTCCGCACCCGCAGGGTGGCCGAGGAGAAGCTCTTGGCGGACGACGCGGCCTACCTGCGCTCGGCGTTCGCCACGCTGCCGGCCGAGGTCACCGAACGCTACCTCGCGGTGCTGCGCGAACCGGGGGCGCTCACCGGTGCGTTGAACTGGTACCGGGCGATCGACCCGAAGGTGTTGCGCGACATCGGCGACATCGACGTGCCGACCCTGTACGTCTGGAGCGACCGGGACGCGGCCTTCGGTCGCGCCGCCGCCGAGGCAACCGGCGCCTCGGTCACCGGCCCGTACCGCTTCGAGGTACTCGCCGGCGTCGACCACTGGGTTCCCGAGAATGGCGCGGAGGCCCTGACCGGCTTGCTGTTGGAGCACTTGGCGGCGTTCGCGTAGGAGTGACGCACGCTCGTGCTCCGCCGGGCGCGCGGTCGCCGGAGTGACGCGCTTCGCCCGAGCCCGGTGGTGGCGGGCCCGGGCGAGTCGAGTCACGGTCGGGAACGGGCGTCGAGGCGGGCGGTCTCGGCGGGGGCCGGACGCGCCGGCCCGACCCGCAGCAACCGGGCAACAGCGGGCGGGAACCACCAGTTGGCCCGGCGCAGCAGGGTTACCAGGGCGGGCGCGAGCACCCCACGTACGATCGTCGCGTCCACCAGGATGCCGACCGCGAGCGCGGTGGCCAGGATCCGGACGTCGGTGATCGGCACGGTGGACAGCGCCACGAAGGCCAGGAACAGGATCAGCGCCGCCGAGGTGACCAGCCGCCCGGTGCGACCGACACCGATCACGACCGACTCCTCGGTGGTGTTTCGTACGCCCCTGGCGGCCAAGTCCAGATGGGCCTCCCGGATGCGGCTCAGAATGAACACCTCGTAGTCCATGGACAATCCGAACAGGAACGCGAACACGGCCATCGGAACCCATACGGTGATCGCGCCCGTGGCCGGCGTATCGAAGAGCAGTTCGCTGCCGTGGCCCTCCTGCCAGACGAGCACGATCGCGCCGTAGGAGGCCGCCACGGACACGGTGTTCAACACGAGCGCCTTGATCGGCAGCCAGATGGAGCGCAAAGACCGGGCCAGGACCAGGAACGTCAGCAGCGCGATCACCGCGAGCACGACCGGCAGCGAACCGTAGACGGCGTCGACGAAGTCGCGGTCCTGGGCCGGACCGCCGCCGGCTTGGGTGCCGGGAGTTGCCCGCGCCGCAGCCAGGACCGCACCGACCGCGGCGCGACCCGCGTCGGTGGCCGGGTCCCGACTCGTCCACACGTCCACGACCCGCAGGTCGCCGTCCGCCCACGTGGCGGGGGCGAGCGTGCCCGAGACGCCCGGTTCGGCCGCCAACCGCGCCGCGAGCGCGACCGGATCGCCGGTGGTGGCCACCTCGATCGGCTGCGCGATGCCCGCCCCGAAGCCGGCCGCCTCGATTGCGGCGAACACCCGCGCCGGTTCGCCGCCCCGGCCCAACGACGCCACCTGCGGTTGCCCCACGCGCAAGGTCAGCGCGGGCGCGGCGAGCGCGAGCAGCAGCGCGCCGCTGAGCAGAGCGGCCAGGATCGGCCGGCGCGTCGTGGCCCGCGCGATTCGCGACCAGAGCCGGCTGTCCGGGCGAGGGGTGCGCCGCGGGACGTCCAGGCGCGCGCCCCACGCGTACAGGACGACCGGCAGCAGGGTCAGCGCCACCGCGACGCTCACCAGCGGCATCAGCAGACCGGCGTAGCCGACACTGCGCAGGAACGGCACCGGGAGAACCACGAGCGCGGCGAGGGACAGCGCCACCGTGGCCCCGCTGAGCAAGACCGCGTGGCCGGCGGTGGCCGCGGCCCGCACGATCGCCTCGACGCGGTGGGCCGGGTCGTGGACGTCGCCGCGGGCGCGCTCCTCCCGCCATCGGGTCACCACGAGGAGCGCGTAGTCGATCGCGATGCCGAGGCCGATCAGCGCTACCAGGAATTGCACGATGAACGACACGTCGGTGACCCGGGTCAGGCCGCCCACGAGCAGGAACGTGGTGGGGATGGCGATCCCGGCGACCAGCAGCGGGACCAGGGCCAGGCCGCTCGCGAAGGTCAGGCCGAGGACGACGATCGCGCCCACCGCACCCAGCAGCGTCTCGGCGACGGGGCTGCGGGCGGCGCCGCTGTCCCGGCCGGTCAGCAGCGGCCGGCCGGTGAGCCGTACGGGCGCGTCGGCGACCCGGGCGTCGGCCACGGCGGCGCGGATCCGGCCCACCGTCGCACCGTACGCGTTCGGGCCCTCGCCGCCGGGCGGGTAGACCAAGGCCACGGTGGAGCGTGCGTCGGCCGAGATCAGTGCCGGATCGCCGGTACCGGCGTACGAGGCATGCCGGCCGCCGGGCGGTGTGACCCGCCGGACGACCGCGTCGAACTGCGCGCTCACGTCCGGCGCGTCGGCTCGGCGGCCGTCGGGCACGGTCAGTTCGAGCAGCAGCGGGGCGTTGCGGCCGCCGGTGCCGCCGAATCGTTCGACGATCAGGTCGTTGGCCTGTTGCCCCGGCCGGCCGGGCAACTCCGAGCCCTGGCTCAGCCGATCGACGGTACCCCCGACGGTGGCAACGCCCGCTGCGGCGAGCACCAACCACACCAGGGTCACCAGGCGCCGGTGTCCGAGAACCCAGCGCGTCATCACTTCCACGACGTTCCGTCCCACCTTCCGAATAAGTAGCGACGCTATGTATGGAGGCGCAGTCTATGCATAGCGTGGCTACCTATGAACAGGCTCGGGGCCGGCGGGCGGCTTCGGCGCCCGATGGCGACGGCACTGGCGGCGGGCGGCTTCGACCCGCGACCCCGGTGTAGCCTGACTACCTATGAAGGCCGACGTGCTCAAGGGGCATCTCGAAGGCATGCTGCTGGCGGTGCTGGAGACCGGCGAACAGCACGGTTACGCGATCGTCGAGGAGCTCAAATCCCGAAGCGGCGGGCACATCGCCCTGCCCACCGGCACCGTGTACCCGGCACTGCACCGCCTGGAGACGGCCGGTCTGATCGCCGGCCGCTGGTCCGTCCACGGCGGTCGCCGTCGCCGCAGCTACGAACTCACCCGCGCGGGCCGCCGGTCGCTGAGCGAACAACGCGCTTCATGGCGGGAGTTCACGTCGGTGGTGTCCGGGGTGCTGGGGGTGGAGCCGGGATGGGCGGGGACGTCGTGACCGGAGCCGGGACGGCGCGCGCGATCGCGAACGCGGACGCGGACGAGAAGGCGCACGACACCACGAACGGGGCCGGGACGATGCACGGGGCCGCGAAGGCGGGCGGCGCCGCGCGCGACACCGCGTACCGAGCCGAGACGCCGCACGACGCCGTGATCGAGGAGTATCTCGACGCCCTGGTCGCCGCGTTGATCGGCCCGCGTGGCCGACGACGGGCGATCCTCGACGAGGCGCTCGACGGGCTCCTGGAATGCGCCGACGCCCACGCGGCCGACTGCGCGGACCCGACCGAGGCCGCGCGCCGCGCCGTCGCCGAGTGGGGTCCGGCGGCCGTCGTGGCCGGAGCGTACAACGAGGCCGTGCATCGACGTGGCGTGCGACGCCTGGGCGCGACGGCCCTCGGCGCACTGCCCGCACTGGCGGCGGTGTGGTGCCTCGCAATGCTCGCCGGCCCCGCCGGTCCGTGGGAGCGCCGACCGCCGGCGGTGAACGTCGGACTGGTCCTGCTCGGCTTCGGCTGCGTCTTCGCCACCGCCGCCGCCCTGTCCGGCCTGCGCGCGGGCAGTGGCGTACGAGCGGTGGCACCCGGCGCGACGGCGCCCACCCGCGAGACGGCCGCCGCCGTGTCCGGCGTGCTCCTGGTCCTGGCCACCCTGCCCGCAATGGTCGTCAACCGCGGCCTCGTCGCCCCTCACTCGCTCGCCTGGCCACTGATCGCCCCGGCCATCACCGTGAACGTGGGCCTTGCCCTGTACTTGGGCACGGCCTGGCGTCGCCTGCGCGCGACCACGCCGACCACTGCCGCCGCCGGCCGCAAGGACGACCCGGCGTGGGTCGACGAGGCACGGTAGCGGAGCACGCCACACCGCGAAGTTCACGCCTCGTCCCGTTCGCCCCCCTCACTCCTCCCACAGCCCCGCCACCGTCAGCGCCGGGTCGATGTCGGCCAGGGCTCGCGTCGGGTCCAGGGTCGGGAGTACTCGGTGCGTCGCCGCTGCGTGTGCGTAGACCAGCAGGAGGTCCTCGGCGGTCCAGCGGACCGAGGGCCACACGGCGTCTCGGCCCGGGCACAGCCGGGTGAGGCGGGTGTGGAACTCGTCGAGTTCGGCCGGATTCGTGAAGGTCCGGGCCGCCTCGATCGCGTCGTGGTCGGTACGCAGGAGCGCGTGCGTCGGCACCACGGGCACCCGCATGACCGCGTCCGGGTCGGTGTCCGCCATGCCCAGGCTGCGCGCGACCCGGTGCAGGGCGGACGCCATCAGCAGCGCGACGAGCAGTCCGCTGTCCTGCCGCACACCGCCGGACGGGAAGAACCTCGCGTCCCAGAAGCGCTGTTCGGTGTGCAGGTGCTCGCGCACGAGCATGCAGCCGACTCCCACGCAGCTCTGCGGCAGGGTTCTGGCGGCCATGCGGCTACGGTACGGCTCCGGTGGCGCGCCGTGGCGCAGTTCCGTTTATTTACGACATCGACTCACTTCACCCCAGTTGGATGGACCGCTTGGAGAGTCCGAACCAGAAGCCGTCGATGACCTGGTTCAGCCGGCCCAGGTCCTCGTGACCCGCGCCGAGCGAGACGAACAGCGGCGCGAGGTGCTCGGTCCGGGGGTGCGCCAGGCGCGCGGCGGGCGCCTTGTGGGTGAAGTCGAGCAGCGTGTCCACGTCACCACCCCGGAACGCCTCGTCGCCCCAGTGGTCGAACTCGCGCGACCAGCCCGGCACCGGCGCATCCGCCCGGGGGTCGAGGCCGCGCAGGTTGTGGGTGAAGAACCCGCTGCCCACGATCAGCACGCCCTCGTCGCGCAGCGGCGCGAGCCGTTGGCCGACCTGGTAGAGGCGGACCGGGTCGAGCGTGGGCAGCGACATCTGTAGGACCGGCACGTCGGCGTCCGGATACATCTCGACCAGCGGTACGTACGCGCCGTGGTCCAAGCCGCGCTCCGGCGCGTCCCGGACGTCCGGCCCGAGCAGCGCCCGCACCCGCGCCGCGAGCTCGGGCGCGCCGGGTGCCGGATAGGTGACCCGGTAGTAGTGCTCGGGAAAGCCGCCGAAGTCGTACACCAGCGGGATCGTGCGGGTCGCGCCGAGCGCGATCGGGGCGTCCTCCCAGTGCGCGGACACCATCAGGATGGCGGTGGGCCTGGGCAGGTCGGCGGACCACGCGGCCAGCTGGCCGGTCCACAACGCGTCGTCCGCGAGCGGCGGCGCGCCGTGGCCGAGGTAGACAACGGGCATGCGCTGCGCGCTGGGCCGGGGCGAGGTGGTGTCCATGGGCCCAGGATATCAAGTAGTTCTATGTTCAACAATTGACACAACCGGATGATTTGACACGGGGATCGCCGTTGGGGGTAATCCACTGGCCTGCGCCCCCGGGGTGCCACTTATCCTGGACCGCGTAATGGGAACGCCAGTAGCCACATCTCAGCTCGCCGACCTCCAGGCGCGCCTGCCCCACCTGATGCTTCGGGATCAGGACCGTCTGCGCCGTCGCCTCGACCGGACCCGCAAGAACCGCAAGGGCCCGCAGCAGGTCGCCGAGACCGAGAGCCTGATCGCCGCGTTCGACGCCGCCGAGACGCGGGTCGCGAACCGGCGCGCCGCCGTGCCCGTGATCGGCTACCCCCAGGCGCTGCCGGTCAGCCAGAAGAAGGACGACATCCTGGCCGCGATCCGCGACCACCAGGTCGTCATCGTCGCGGGCGAGACCGGCTCCGGGAAGACCACCCAGATCCCGAAGATCTGCCTCGAACTGGGTCGCGGCGTGCAGGGCCTGATCGGACACACCCAGCCGCGCCGGATCGCCGCCCGCACGGTCGGTGACCGGATCGCCGAAGAATTGGGCGGACAACTCGGCGACGTGGTCGGCTACAAGGTCCGCTTCAACGACCAGTCGAGCGACAACACACTGGTCAAACTGATGACCGACGGCATCCTGCTCGCCGAGGTGCAAAACGATCGGCTGTTGCGGCAGTACGACACGCTGATCATCGACGAGGCGCACGAGCGCAGCCTCAACATCGACTTCCTGCTCGGCTACCTCAAACAGTTGTTGCCGCGCCGACCCGACCTCAAGGTGATCATCACCTCGGCCACGATCGACCCGGAGCGCTTCTCGCAACACTTCGACGACGCGCCGATCATCGAGGTGTCCGGCCGTACCTATCCGGTCGAGGTGCGCTATCGCCCGCTCGTCGCGGAGGTCGACGAAGACGAGGACGACGACGAGGCGGGCGCCAAGCGCCGACCCGACGATCGTGACCAGGTACAGGCGATCAGCGACGCGGTGGACGAACTGCTCGGCGAGGCGTCCGGCGACATCCTGGTCTTCCTCAGCGGCGAGCGGGAGATTCGGGACACCGCCGAGGCACTGAACAAACGACAGTTGCGCAACACCGAGGTACTGCCGCTGTACGCCCGTCTGTCCGCCGCCGAGCAACACCGGGTCTTCCAGCAGCACACCGGCCGACGGATCGTGCTCGCGACCAACGTCGCGGAGACCTCGTTGACCGTGCCGGGCATCAAGTACGTGATCGACCCGGGCACCGCGCGCATCTCCCGGTACAGCCTGCGCACCAAGGTGCAGCGGTTGCCGATCGAGGCCGTCTCGCAGGCCTCCGCCAATCAGCGCAAGGGCCGCAGCGGACGTACCTCGGACGGCATCTGCATCCGGCTGTACTCCCAGGAGGACTTCGAGTCGCGGCCCGAGTTCACCGATCCGGAGATCCTGCGCACCAATCTGGCCTCGGTCATCCTGCAGATGACCGCGCTGGGCCTGGGCGACATCGCCGCGTTCCCGTTCGTGGAGCCGCCGGATCGGCGCAACATCAAGGACGGCGTACAGCTCCTGGAGGAACTGGGCGCGCTGGACCCGGACGAGTCGGACGTGCGCAAGCGACTGACCCCGATCGGCCGCAAACTGTCCCAGCTCCCGGTGGATCCGCGGCTGGCCCGGATGATCCTGGAGGCGGACCGCAACGGCGTGGTCCGCGAGGTGCTGATCATCGCGTCCGCGCTGTCCATCCAGGACCCGCGCGAGCGACCCGTCGAACACCAGCAGCACGCCGACCAGTTGCACGCGCGGTTCGCGGACAAGGAATCCGACTTCCTCGCGTATCTCAACCTGTGGAACTACATCAAGGAGCAGCGCGACGAGCTGTCCTCCAGCCGGTTCCGCAAGCTGTGCAAGAGCGAGTTCCTGCACTACCTGCGGATACGCGAATGGCAGGACCTGCACAGCCAGTTGCGCTCGGCCGCCAAGTCGCTCGGGATCGAGGCGACCGGCGAGCCGCAGGAGCCGAACACCCAGCACATCCACACCGCGATCCTGTCCGGTCTGCTCTCGCACATCGGTCTGATGGACCCGGCCAAGCGCGAGTACGGCGGCGCGCGCGGCACCCGGTTCTCGGTCTTCCCCGGCTCGGCGCTGTTCAAGAAACCACCGCGATGGGTGATGGCGGCCGAACTCGTCGAGACGTCCCGCCTGTGGGCGCGAATCGCCGGGCGGATCGAGCCCGAGTGGATCGAGCCGCTGGCCGGGCACCTGATCAAGCACACCTACAGCGAGCCGCACTGGGAACAGAAGATGGCCGCGGTGATGGCCTACGAGAAGGTCACGCTGTACGGAGTGCCGATCGTGGCCGCGCGCAAGGTCGGCTACGGCAAGGTCGATCCGGAGCTGTCCCGCGAACTGTTCATCCGGCACGCCCTGGTGGAGGGCGACTGGCGTACGCACCACAAGTTCTTCTCGGCCAACCGGCGACTGCTCGCGGACGTCGAGGAGCTCGAACACCGGGCCCGGCGCCGGGACATCATGGTCGACGACGAAACCCTGTTCGACTTCTACGACGAGCGCATCCCCGCCGACGTGGTCTCCGGACGGCACTTCGACGCATGGTGGAAGAAGGCCCATCGGAGCGAGCCGGACCTGCTGAGCTTCGAGAAGTCCATGCTGATCAACGCCAAGGCGGGCGGGATCACCGAGGAGGACTACCCGAACACGTGGGTCGAGGAAGGCCTGGAGCTCAAGCTGACCTACCAGTTCGAGCCGGGCTCGAATGCGGACGGGGTCACCGCGCACATCCCGGTCGCGGTGCTCAATCAGCTCACCGGCGACGGCTTCGACTGGCAGATCCCGGGCCTGCGCGAGGAGTTGGTGACCTCGTACATCCGCGCGCTGCCCAAGGGCATCCGCCGCGGCTTCGTGCCGGCGCCGGACTACGCACGGTCGATCCTGGCCCGGATCCCGGCCCGCCGGGGGTCGTTGGTGGACGTGCTGGAGCGCGAGCTGAGCCGGATGGCCGGTATGCCGGTCAAGCGCGAGACGTGGGACCTGACGAAAGTGCCCGAGCATCTGCGGATGACGTTCCGCGTGCTCGACGACGACCGGCGCACGCTGGCCGAGGGCAAGGACCTGGCGGCGCTCAAGCTCACGTTGCGCGACCGGATGCGGGCCGCGGTGTCCGAGGCGGCGAGCACGCTGGACATCGAACGCACCGGCGTGACCTCCTGGACCATCGGCGAGTTGCCGCGCGTGGTCGAGCAGCGCCGCGGGTCGCTGGTGGTCAAGGCGTATCCGGCGCTGGTCGACGAGGGCGCGTCGGTGGCGGTCCGGTTGTTCGACAGCGAGCCGGAACAGTTGCGCGCGATGCGGCTCGGGACGCGGCGCCTGGTGCTGCTGAACGTGCAGTCGCCGGTCAAGCAGATCCAGGGTCGGCTGCCCAACATGGCCAAGCTGACGCTGAGTCACAACCCGCACGGGGGCATCGATCCGCTCTTCGAGGACATCCTCGCGTGCGCGGCGGACATGCTGATCCAGGACGCGGGCGGCCCGGTGTGGGACGAGGCCGGCTTCGTCCGGCTGCGCGATCGGGTCAAGGCGGGGCTGCCTCGGCTGACCGAGGACACGGTGGTCAAGGTCGAGCGCATCCTGGGCGCGTCGCACAACGTGGCCGGGCGGCTGAAGACGACCCGGAGTCCGGCTCTGGCGCCGGCGCTGGCCGACCTGAAGGCGCAGTACACGGCGCTGGTGCACAAGGGCTTCGTGGCCGAGGCGGGTTGGCGGCGGCTGCCGGACGTGCACCGCTATCTCCAGGCGATGGAGCGCCGCTTGCAGCGCCTGGAAGCGGACCCGGTGCGAGACCGCGAGCGCATGCTGAAGGTCCACCAGATCCAGGCTGCCTACCGGGATTTGATGGACCGTCAGGCCAAGGGCGCGCCGATTCCGGCCGAGGTGGCGGCGGTGCGATGGCAGATCGAGGAACTGCGGGTGAGCTACTTCGCCCAGTCCCTGGGCACGCCGCAGCCGGTGTCGGACAAGCGGATCCTGAAGACGATCGAGGAATTGGGGTCGTAGCGGGGTCGGGTCGGGGTCGGGGTCGGGTCCCACGTCGGGTCGGGTCCGGGTCCCGAACTCCGATGTGCCGCGTCAGACCAGGTCGTTCTTGAACAGGTCGTGGTCGGTCAGCAGCTTCTCCAGGCGCGCCTGGTCCACCCGGCTGACCACGGCCTCACTCTCCTGCCGGTCCCGGACGACCTTGGCGATGGTGATGCTGGACGTCACGACGTACAGCACGCCGAGACCGAGGAAGGCCCGGATCCAGCGGTCCACCGGCAGGTAGACGATGCCGACCAGAACCGCGCTCACGGACACGCCGAAGGACAGCGCGGCCTGGACGAAGAAGCCATGGGTGTTGTTGGTGCGCAGCGGCGATGTCATGGCAACAGTGTTGGGCCGGACGGGTGTCGCGCACATGAGTACGTGTACTCAAGAAGACGGCCTTCGGGCGGACGCGCAAAGGCCGTAGGCCGCACATCGTTCTCGATCAGGCCGTGCGATCGAAATTCGCCGCCGACCGAATGTGCCGCTCCGGGTCGAAAAATGCCGCGCGAGCCGCCTGGTGGGCGGCTCGCGCGGCAGCGGGTGGGCCGACGTGGGGTCAGGCGGCCACGGCGTGCTTGGCGTTGGCCGGTTCCAGGGCCAGTTCCAGCACCTCGCGTACGTCGGCAACCGCGTGCACGGTGAGCCGGCTCAGGATCTCCTCGGGCACGTCGTCCAGGTCGGCCTCGTTGCGCTTGGGGATCAGCACCGTGGTGACGCCGGCCCGCTCCGCGGCGAGCAGCTTCTGCTTGACGCCGCCGATCGGCAGTACCCGGCCGGTGAGCGAGACCTCACCGGTCATCGCCACGTCCGAGCGGACCGGCCGCCCGGTCAGCAGCGACACCAGCGCGGTGGTCATCGTGACACCGGCGCTCGGGCCGTCCTTGGGAACCGCTCCGGCCGGGACGTGGATGTGCACGCCGCGGTCCTTGAGGTCGCCCACCGGCACCTCCAGCTCCGCCCCTCGCGAGCGCAGGTAGGACAGCGCGATCTGCGCCGACTCCTTCATCACGTCGCCGAGTTGGCCGGTCAGGGTCAGTCCCGTACCGCCCGTCTCCGCGTCCGCGAGCGACGCCTCGATGTAGAGCACGTCGCCGCCCGCACCGGTGACCGCGAGTCCGGTGGCCACACCCGGCACCGCCGTGCGCTGTTCGGCCTTGCTCAGCAGCGACTCCGGGGTGTGCCGGGGCCGGCCGAGGTAGTCGCGCAGGTCGCCGGCGTCCACCGCTATCGGCAGCGGGTGCGCCTCGGCGTCCAACGCCTGCCGGGCCGCGACCTTGCGCAATACGCGGGCGATCGAACGCTCCAGGGTGCGCACGCCCGCCTCGCGGGTGTACTCGCCCGCCAGCAGCCGCAGCGCCTCCTCGGTGAAGGACACCTCGGTGTCGTCCAGGCCCGCCTTGTCCAGCTGACGCTTGATCAGGTGGTCCCGGGCGATGACGACCTTCTCGTCCTCGGTGTAGCCGTCGAGCCGAACCAGCTCCATCCGGTCCAGCAGCGGCTCGGGAATCGTTTCGAGCACGTTGGCCGTGGCCAGGAACACCACGTCGGACAGGTCGAGTTCGACCTCTAGGTAGTGGTCGCGGAAGGTGTGGTTCTGCGCCGGGTCGAGCACCTCGAGCAGGGCCGCGGTCGGGTCGCCCCGGTAGTCCGAGCCGACCTTGTCGATCTCGTCGAGCAGGACGACGGGGTTCATGCTGCCCGCCTCCTTGATCGCCCGGACGATCCGACCGGGCAGCGCGCCGACGTAGGTGCGCCGGTGGCCGCGGATCTCGGCCTCGTCACGCACACCACCGAGCGCGACCCGGACGAACGAGCGTCCCATCGCACGGGCCACCGATTCGCCGAGCGAGGTCTTGCCGACGCCGGGCGGACCGACCAGGGCCAGTACCGCGCCGGAGCGACGACCACCGACGACACCCAGTCCGCGCTCCTCGCGACGCTTGCGAACCGCCAGGTATTCGACGATGCGCTCCTTGACGTCCACCAGGCCGGAGTGGTCCGCGTCCAGGATCGCGCGCGCCTCGGCGATGTCGTACGCGTCCTCGCTGCGGTCGTTCCACGGCATTTCCAGGACGGTGTCCAGCCAGGTGCGGATCCAGCCGCCCTCGGGCGACGCGTCGGAGGCGTGCTCCAGCTTGTCGACCTCCTTGAGCGCGGCGGCCAGCACCTTCTCCGGCAGATTCGCCGCCTCCACCCGGGCCCGGTAGTCCTCCTCCTCGCTGTCCGGGGTGCCGTTGAGCTCGTTGAGCTCCTTGCGCACCGCGGCCAGCTGCTGCTTGAGCAGGAACTCGCGCTGTTGCTTGTCCATCCCCTCCTGGACGTCCTTGCGGATCGTCTCGGCGACGTCCAGCTCGGCGAGGTGGTCCCGGGTCCAGCCGACGACCTTGGTCAGCCGCTCCCGGACATCGACGGTCTGGAGCACGTCGATCTTCTGCTGGAGCGTCAGGTATGGGGCGTAGCCGGAGTTGTCCGCCAGGTCGCTGGGGTCCTCGAGGGCCTGTACGTGGTCGACCACCTGCCACGCACCGCGCTTGCCCAGCACGGTGGTGACCAGGGCCTTGTACTCGCGGGCCAGCTCGTGGGTGTGCTCGTCCGCCTCGACGTCCGCCACCCGGGTCGCCTCGACCCACAGCGCCGCGCCGGGCCCGGTGGTACCGCTGCCGATCCGCACCCGGCCCTCGCCGCGCACCACCACGACCGACTCACCCCCGGGCAACCGCCCGACCTGCTCGATCACGCCGAGCGTGCCCACCGCCGGGTACTGCCCGTCGTCGCGCGGAACAAGCAGCACCCGCGCCTTGCTCTCACTACGGATGCCGGGTCCACCGGACCGCCCCGCGGCGGCCCGCGCGGCATCCACGGCGGCACGGGTCTCCGCGTCATCGAGTTCGAGCGGGACCACCATGCCGGGGAGGACGACCACGTCGTCCAGCGGAAGAACCGGCAGGGTCAGAGTCCCGATGGTCTCGCTCATGTCATGCCCCTCAGGTAGCCACAGTCGAAAAAGTTGCGCTGCACTGACTCAAGAAACAAGAGCCCCTCTTTGTTCCCCCGCCCTCCCAAGACCCTGTTCGCCGTGAGCGAAGCTGTCCTTTGACGCGGATCTCTTCGCTTTGCGGACTACTTCGCCCGCTGTGAGGACGGCACGGCGGTGGTGGTGGACTGCCGTCCGGCGGATCGGCGCAAGCCGCGGGACGTGGCGAAGTTCGAGGCGACGCGGGCGACCTGTGCTCAGGTGGGGTGGGACTTCCGGCTGGTGGGGGCGCCGGACGCGATCGTGGTACGCAATCTGCGCTGGCCGGCGGGTTACCGTCACCCTCGGCACCGGCTGGAATCCGTGGCCGCCGAGCTGCCGGCGGCGTTCGTCGAGCCACAGCCGCTGATGGCGGTGGCCTCGGCGGTGGGGGATCCGATCAGGGTGCTGCCGGTGCTGTTCCACCGGCTGGGGTCACACGAGTTGACGGCGGAGGTGTCGGTGTCGCTGCATGCCTTCTCGCCGGTGTCGGCAGGGGTGCGGCTGTGACGGCCGGGCGGGGCTCGCGCAGTCGACCCGGAGTGGCCTTTCGCGGTGGCGGGCCGAACCGGCGCCTCCGCTGTCGGTGTCCGCCGCTAGCCTCCGGCCGTGGGCATGATCGGGGAGTACCGGCTGACACCCGCCGAGCTGGAGCGGGCGATCCTCGACCGGGAATGGGCCCGGGATTTCGTCGACGACCTGATCGACGCCGAGTTGCACGAGCGGCCCGACCCGGCGGAAGCCCGATCGCACAACACCGACAAGGCGTGGGACGCGCTCGGCTTCCTCACCCGCCGCATCGGCTTCGCCGTCGACATCGTCCACGGTGAGGAGACAATGCCCTGGGATGGGGACGAGGACGACTGGAGCCACGGCCCGCCGCGCTATCTCACCCCGGAACACGTTCGGGCGGCCGCCGAGGAATTGTCCGCGACCCCCGGTGACCGGCTCGTCGCGGGCGTCGGCCCGGCCGATCTGGTGCGCGCGGAGGTCTATCCGGCCTTCGTCTGGGAGCGGGCCGAATCCCTCGACTACGCCACCGGGCACTACGCGGCGCTCACCGTCTTCGTCCGGTCCGCGGCCAGGGCCGGCGACGCCGTACTCGTCTGGCTGTCCTGACTTCGTGCGATCCGGCCGTGTGCGCCCGGCGAGGTCCGCGGATTGGGCGCAGTGGGTGAATTCGGCGGGTGGCTCTTACGTCGTGGCCGGGTGGGGCGGAAGAATCGTTCGACTCGATACGAGGGGGCGAATCCTGTCAGTGAGCGACGTCTTTCCTGAACGTGTTCTGCATACGGGCTCGATCACACTGCGGCCGTTCACCGCCGATGATGTCGAGGACAACCGAACCGCCTGCGCGGACGAGGTGGTCCAACGATGGTTACCGCTGCCCCGGCCGTACACCGTCGAGGCATCCGTCGACTGGTGTACGAAAAGGGCGCACACCCTGCGCGAGTCGGGCGACGGTATCCATTTCGCAATCACCGACCCGGCCGACGGCCGGCTCCTCGGAGCCGTCGGGCTCAAGCGGGCCGACTGGCACGAACTGGTCAGCGAGGTGGGCTATTGGGTCGCGCCCTGGGCTCGCGGACGCGGGATCGCCGCCCAGGCCACCCGTGCGCTCGGGCACTGGCTGCTGACCGAGCAAGGCTTCGAACGCCTCGAACTCAAAGCCGCCGTCGGGAACATCCCCTCGCGCAAGACGGCCATCAAGGCGGGCCTGCACCGGGAGGGCATCCTGCGCAACGCCGGCCGCCTCCACACCGGGAGGGTCGACGTCGTGTTGTACTCGCTGACCCCATCCGACCTGTAGGCCGGGACGACGGGCGTGATCGCCGACGCGTTGCCTCCGATGCGGGCGGCGGATCTCGGCCGCGGGTGGTGTCGTACGGGCAATGCGGTTGGTTGATGGGGTAGTTCAGGTACCGGCTTCGGTGTGTCGGGGAGTCGCTTGCGAACCCGACACACCGGTCGAGCTGATCGGCGCGTGTGGGTGACCCGAACTCGGATGTCGGATGTCGGGCGAGCTTCGGCAGCGGCTGCTGTGCCGCCCGGTCTGGTCACGAGGTCATGGCCGAGACCACCCTCCGGGTCGGTCGGTGGGCGCCGAACGATCTCGGCCCACCTCGTCTGCGGACCAAGCATCTCGCGCCCCATCGAGCGCCCCACCGGGTCGCCCCGTGCGGCGAATTCCCTTGGCGGGCCCCGACGCAGCACGGTGACGCACCCGCGCGGACGCCACGGCGTGCACCTGCACGCACGGCGCCCGCGCGACGCCCGGCCGGTCGGCATGTCTGCGGCCTGCGCAAAGGACTCCCCGCAAGACCTAGAACGCGTGGAAGGTGACGCACCCGCGACGGAGCACGAAGCGCACCGGCGGCGGATGCGTGGCGGAAGGACGTTGACGGCGGGATACCGCCAGACCCGGTGTGGTGCCGGCGGTTGTACTGGGACGCCCCGCTGTCGGGGTCTCACCCACATCGCCGAAAGGAACGTCATGCCCGTCACCACCGGATCCG
Organism: Embleya sp. NPDC005575; assembly: GCF_040605455.1. NCBI lineage: Bacteria > Bacillati > Actinomycetota > Actinomycetes > Kitasatosporales > Streptomycetaceae > Embleya > Embleya sp. NPDC005575. Next base: position 23,728 of record NZ_JBEXCV010000002.1, read on the forward strand.
AGGAGCCCACGACCGGCCGGGCCGGCGCGCCTTGGCAGGAGCAGGAACGACGACAGCGACAGCGACGGCGGGGACGAGCCGGGCAGGAACAGGAGCAAGAACCCCGGCAGTACTGGCCGGCCGTCGTGTGTCTGTCGCTCGGGATCTTCGCGATCGTGACGCCGTTCCTGGAGCAGGTCACCCACGTGGAGCGGGGGCTGATCGGTGCCTACCTGCTGACCTTCGGCGTGGCCGGCATCGTCGGCAACTTTGTCGCGGGCGCGACCATGGTGCGCAGGCTGCGCGCGACGTTCGTCACGTGTGCGGTGCTGATCGCCGTCGCCACACTGCTGTTCCCGCTCCTGGGTCGGTGGGATGCGGGCGCGATCGGCCTGCTCGTGGTGTGGGGTCTGGCCTACGGCGCCGTCCCCGCCTGCTCCCAAACCTGGTTCGCCCGCTCCGCCCCCCAGTCCCAAGAGGCCGCCATGGTCGTCTTCACGTCGTCCTTCCAACTCACCCTCGCCACCGGCGCACTCCTCGGCGGAGCCGTGGCGGACGCCACGTCCTCGCAGACGGTCATGCTGTGCGCCGGCGCGATCGCCCTCACGATGGTCGCCACGGTCGGCGGCTTGGGTCGACCCGCGCCTCGATCCTGACCCACACGCGGCACCATCTTCGCGAGGAGACCTATGAACGCCATCAGTTTCGAGGCCGTACCTTCCCATGTCCGGCGATAATCAAGCACCAGCGGCCGGCCTCGCTATAGAACTCCCAACGCCTCTGTCTGCCGATCGATCCATTCGCAAATTCCTGTGCGGAGTTCTGGATTCACAGCGAGCAGATGTTCAAAATCAGACCACTGCTCCCGCACGCGCCGCGCAGTGTCCATGGCAACGGTTACGAGATCGACATCGACACGACCCAAACGACGTTCAAGCCGCTCCTGAAGTCGGGAAAAGGAACCGAGTCGAACGTCGGCGAATCGCTTGCTCCCATCAAAGCTGAGCCCGAAGTCCTCAGGATCTCCGCTGGGCGCATAGGGCGCCGTGGACACCAGATCGTATGCCGGAGAGAGCGTCGGCGTTCTCCGATCCCGGTAGATGAGGGACCAGTTCTTCAGATGCGCATCCCCATTGCCGATCACAGCATGGAAGGTGATTCTGCGGACTGCCTCAGAAAGGGCTTCCGTGTCGTGACCGCGATAAGCCAAGGCAGCAACCGTCTCAAAGGTTCCCTCGTATTTTGAGTGTGAATACTTTTCACGAACTTGCGCAAAGTCTTCAATATGGATGGCGGCACGGTCTTCACGGGAAAGCCGATCAAACCGACGAACTGCATACGCCCATTCTTCGGCATTCGGCCACATCCTCGGGGGAAGACCGTCAAGCTCCTCTCGATGAACAAGTCGCACATCCGGAACCTCGATACCAACCTCGCGAGCCAGCGACATCATGGCGTATTCATTGCGTGGTACATCCGGGTGGCGGTGGTCTGGAAATTTCACCAACCAATCACCGTGTACCCCAGCCGCAGGAACGGTAAGACGATCACCTTGTGCAAGCATGGAGAACTTGAGCGCGATCCCTGCCAGGGAAAATCGCCAAGGTGAGTCCGTGCTGATCGGACGCAGAGCTCCAGAAGCCTCGCTACCGTCGCCATCCGGCCATTCCCAGTACTCATCCGGCCCGTCGGCAAGCATTACCTGCACCGCGCCTGGAAGATCGTGCCCAACCTGAGCAAGCAATTCCATTTCTCGATCGATTGACACGCCTCGATCTTGGGCAACCCACTCCCGCAAGGGACCTTCGGGCAAGAGGTTGGAAAACCAGATGGGGAGGCGCAGTGCCGATGCGTATGGAGATCTCAAATTCTCTTCGAACCGAAGACCGAGGACGGGGCGCTTCGGATCATTCAAATATGATTCATTGAATGTGAAGCGAGTATAGTCACCTTTTTGACACAGAGTACCAATCCTGAATCCATACAGCAGGACCGCATAGTATTTCTCCTCAAGCTTACTCATTCGCCTACGCCATCCAACTCATCGAGATCGTCGAGATCCAGCAGGCCCAATGCCGGCGTGTCCTCATATCCCCACTCAGCCATGCGATCGAGAAAAGCGTGCAACTGGCGCTTGATCGCTTCCTGTCGTCGGGACAGGAAGCGGTTTCGTTCACCTCGGGCGAGCAAGTCGGCCCCGGTGCGATCGAGACAATGCGACGCCAACACCGCTTCCCAAGTCTCATCGTCAAGGTTCATGGGCTGGTGACCGAGCAGCCAGGGAATCTCACCCACCGGGTCGGTCTCACTGGGTAGGAAGAGGCGGTTCGCAGCAAGAAACTGTTGCTGCGGTGTGAGTCCACGCGGAAAGATTCGGTAGGCAACGGTGGCAGCCGTCGTCTGATCGCCAAGCAGGTTGGTGAGATCCTGAGTATCGAACGGTTCGCCTGTGACCAATGAGCGGGGCCCGAGTGACCACCACGCACTAAGTACGATTTTCGCAGTGGCTTCGTTGGTCTTGAACCTTTCCGAATTGGGCACGGTCGGCCGAGCCTCGACCATAGCCTCCATCAAACCTCTGATAGATCCATGCTCATCACCTTTCTTGATACGAGCCGATAGCGCCCGGCCGAACTGAGTGAAACTTCCCTTGAACACAGCAGGACCGGATACTGCAACTCGCCAGTAGAGGCGCCGCAGCAGACGCAGTGTATTTGGATCGGGATCCGGGAAGTGCGCAAAGAACCGGGTGAGAACGACGAGAAGAGCACGATAAACAAGCAGTGCCAAATGCGGAACACCCGCATGCTTCTGGAGAAACTCGACCGCCCGCACGAGGGCTTCCTCACCCTGGATATATGCAGTATCGCGATCTTCCCCCAGAAATTCTGCAGCCGTGCGACGGCCCGCCGGGTCAAACTCACTTCTGATGTCTCTGGCGGGATCAGGGCCACGGCGCGCAAGAATCGACGACAGAATGGTATCCGTGTCGATGGTCCCAAATCCGGTGCGATCCGCCACACGGTCCGCTATCCGTGACAGGGAAAGTCGATCCTCGGCTCCGGATTCGGGCCCCGCAAAGAGGGCCGAGAAGATCTCGGCCCGACTAAGCCGCTTTCCATAATTGTTCATCCGGTCGAAAATATCAGTGAGAATCTTCTCATCGTCCTGGCGGACCAAGTAGGCAGGGACTTTGAACTGGCGCAGAATCTTTGCAACTCGCTGCGCTTCCTTGAAGTATTCGGAAGCCCCTCGCCCTTCAGTGGCAAACCACTCGATAAGCTTCTCCAGGTCGAAAAGAACGGGAAGCGGGATGTATTGCGACCCCAAGATCTTCGGCTGCGGAATGAACTGACGCTCCGCCAAATCATAGTAAATGCTGAATGGTGCATTCTGATGACCTTCCGAATGCAAGGCATTCGCAAGGCTGGTAATACGCTGCTGGCCATCGACAACCCAGAGAGTTTCCTCATATGCAGGAGCATCAATAGAAAGTCGACCCAGGATAAGGGCCTGAGCGGGAGATCTCCGCACCCACAGCAAAAGACTCCCAATAGGGTAGCCTTTGACAATGCTATCGAAGAGTCGAATTACATCCTGAGTCGTCCAACGAAAGTCTCGCTGGAAATGTGGTACGCGGACTCTTCCCATCCAGGCATCCGCCACGAGATCTTCCAGATCGAACGTCGTCGCACTCGGTTGAGTCTCCAGTCCTGCAGTTCCCATGCTTCTTGCCTCTCGGAGAGATCTACGTCACCAGAGTGGAGGGGCGCGCACCGAACGGCAAACACGTTGCCGTTCGGAACACGGCCCATGAGCAACGCCGCACACGTACAACGAGCCGGCGCCGGCTCGCACCAGCCCAGTCTGTCGCACTCACCTGACCAAGACCGAACGACAGCTTTTGAAACAGTCGCGCATGTCGGACGCCGTCAACGGTGAGTACGCACCACGCATCGTCGTTCGCACGTCCAGCCTCGCCGTATGGATACATCCCGACAAGCCAACCCACGGCGCGCTCATGCCCCACCACACCAACAGCGTCCATGTGCCAGAACAGGTGTGCTCTCACCTGATTCGGTTCTTCGGGGGCGCCGTCAATGATGACGGAAGGCCGGAAGTTCCGGAAGGACTGGGCTTGACCTCAAGTTGACTTCAACTTCTAACGTCTTCGTCAGGCGTTCGGAGGGAGCACTTTCGGGGCCACGCAGCACAGTTCGCGCTTCTCTTCTTGGGGGATTCCATGAGCATCACCACGCACACGAGCACCGACGCCTTCCGGCTGGCCGTGATCGTCGGCAGCACCCGCGAAGGCCGCTTCGCCCCCGTCGTGTCCAACTGGTTCGCCGCCACGGCCGAGCGGCACGGGGACTTCGAGGTGGACATCATCGACCTGGCGCACGACCGGCTGCCCGATGTGTGGGCTCCGATGGGCAGCGAACCCGCCGCCGTGGTCGCCGCGGTGGGCGCTCGGCTGGCCGCCGCGGACGCGTTCGTGGTGGTCACGCCCGAGTACAACCACAGCTTCCCGGCCGGGCTGAAGAACATGATCGATCTGTTCCGCAGCGAATGGCAGGGCAAGCCGGTCGGCTTCGTGTCCTACGGCGGCATCTCCGGTGGCCTGCGCGCGGTCGAGCAACTGCGCCTGGTCTTCGCCGAGCAGCACATGGTCACCACCCGGGACGGGCTCGCCTTCCCGATGGCCTGGGAGAAGTTCGACGCGGAGGGGCGGCCGGTCGACGTCGCGGGCACCGAGGCCGCCGCCAAGGTGATGCTCGATCAGCTCGCCTGGTGGAGCGAGGCCACCCGGTCCACGCGCGTGCGCCGCCCGTACGGCGTCTGAACGCCGGCTCCCGACGCGGTCGCAGCGCGGCTCGCGGGGCGAGGTAGGCCCGCGCTCCGGTGGCCATCGGCGCGAAGTCGGCCACTGCCGGGGCGGGGTGTCCTCAAGCGCCGGACGGGCTGGGTGTCCTCAAGCGCCGGACAGGCTGGGTGTCCTCAAGCGCCGGACAGGCTGGGTGTCCTCAAGCGCCCGACAGGCTGTTCATCGCCCGCCCGGCGTTTGCGTTGGGGCCGATTGCGCTCTACGGCTCGTCGTCGCCGCGCTTGGTCATTGCGTCCGGACCCTTGAAGGTGCCTTCCCTGGTGGTTCCTTGTTGGGCCTTCCACTCGGCCGTGGTGGTCGTGTCGTGGGAGAGCTCGTCCCGCGCGGGGGCTTCTTCCGGGACCTCCGCCTCGCGGACCATGCCGACGATCCGACGGCCCGTCAGGCCCAGGCTGACCAGGCTGAGTCCGTCGAAGAGCAGGGCCAGCGAGATGAACGTGCCGATCGCGTAGCGGCTGCTGCTCGGCCATTCGGCCAGCACCAACAGGCCCAGGACCAGGTCGATCACGCCGACCACGATCGTCCAGATCATCTTGGCGGACATGCTCGCGACGCCGCCCACGATGCGGAACATGCCCGCGCCGAGCAGCAGCAGGGCCACGAACAGGGTGAGTGCCGCGGCCGCCACCTCGGGCCGGCGCAGCAGCACCACACCCGCCGCGATGTTGAGCGCGGAGACCGCGACCACGAGCCAGAACGCATTCTCCTTGCGCGCCTGGATGGCCTGTACGAGGCCGACCACACCGCCGATCAGCAGCAGCCAGCCGAACAGCACCATCGTGGTCAGCGTGGCGACGCCCGCGTAGACCAAGCCGACGATCCCGCCGAGCATCAGCACCGCGCCGAGCACGACCAGCAAACCGAAGCCGAAACCCTTGCCGCTGCGCCGATGCCGCCCCGCGCCGGATTCGGCGGTCGGTCCCGTGACGCCGTTCGTGCTGTCCATGGGTGCCGCTCCTCGGATCTGCCCGCGCCCGCAGAATCGCGTGCGTGGTACGCCTTCCCCCTGGAAAGCGACATATCCGTATGACCTGCTATCCGCACGACCGGCCGGGCGCACGACCGGCCGGGCGGCAGGACGGAGCGCACCGGCCACCCGCACCGATCAGCGCCGCGCCCCCGGCGGCAACGACGGCGGCAGCGCGGACCGCACCGGGGACAGGGCCGGAGCCAGCGCCGGCCGCGTCGACGGCATCGGGGTCGGCACCGGCGTCGCCACCGGCACACCCCGCACCGCCGGGCCCGGACGATCCGTCAAGCCCAGGAAGTGCCGACGCAGCCGGTACTTCTCCACCCGCCCGTTCGGCGTCCGAGGCATCCGCGCGACGATCCGCACGTGCGCCGGTCGCATGTACGCGGGCAACGACTGGGCGCACCACGCGCGTAGTTCGTCGGGATCGAGCGGATGGCCCGGCTCGGGCTCGGCGTACAGGACCACCTCGTCCTCGTCCTCCCGGTCGGCGGGCACCCCGAACACCGCGCCGACCGCGATGTCGGGATGCTGGTTGATCAGGTCCTCGATGTGGTAGGCCGACACGTTCTCGCCGCGGATCCGGATCCGGTCCACGACCCGGTCGACGAAGTGCAGCAGCCCGTCCTCCTCGTCGAACACCGCCGCGTCGCCGGTGTGGAACCACAGGTTGCGGGTGGCCTCCGCGGTGCTCAGCGGGTCGTCCACATACTCCTGCACCAACAGCCCCGGCAGATGTGGTCGGATCGCCAGGTGCCCGACCACGCCGTGCGACACCGGCCGGTCGTGCTCGTCCAGGATCGCCACCCGGGCGAACGGCAGCGGCGCGCCCAGACAGCCCTTGCGCACGATCCGGGCCCCGTCGAGCACCGGCACGCCCAGTCGGGCACATGCCTTCGCGATCGCCGCCGGCGCCAGTCCGCGGCGCAGCGACGGCGGTGTGGCCTCGCTCGGGTCCAGGCCGACCAGGACGGCCGCGATCGGCAGGCCGGTCTCGACCTGCCCATAGCCGGCGACCACCGTGTCGATCCCGTACCGGCGCGCGAACGCGCGATGGATCGGCGGCAGCGGTTGCATGAGCACCGTGCTCAGCGGATTGTTGCGCTCGCCGCGCAGCTCGGGCGCGCCGGAGAGCCAGCCCACCATCGTCTCGGTGAGCACCGCGCTGGTGGCTCCCGCCGACACCACGCGCCGCCAGAAGTCGACCGGGTGGAAGCGGTCCCACAACGACACCCCGGCGCCCGCCCAGGCGGCCCGGGCCAAGCCCGCGAACGCGCCCTGGACCGAATGCAGCGGCAGGTCCACGTGCACCACGTCGTCGGGCGTGGTGAGCCGGCGCAGCAGCAGGGTGTACGAGGCCAGCCAGCGGTGCGGCAACACGGCGGCCTTGGGCCGACCGGTCACCCCGGCGGTGTGCACGATCATCCCGACGTCGCCCGGATCGATCGCCACGGCCGGCGGCACCGCGCGGGCAAGGAAGTTGGCGTAGGCGATCTCCGGGTAGCCGTGGGGCGGCCGTGGCCCGACCGCGTCGTGCACGGTCAGCCGCGGCAGCCGGTTCAGGTGCGGGCGGACCGCCTCCAACGCGTGCACCAGCACGCGTTCGGTGACCACGAGCACCGGTTGGCAGGACTCCAGTTGCTCGACCAGCAGGTCGCCGATCGCGTCCGGGTCCACCGGGCAGTACACCGCGCCGGCCTTCCAGATGCCGAACATCCACAGCGCCGCGGCGTACGCGCTGCGGCAGTGCACCGCGACCCGGTCGCCGCGCCGGATGCCCGCCCGGGCCAGGTTGCCGGCGATCGTGTCGGTGGCCCGCTTGGCCTCGGCGTAGCTCAGGTCCAGACCGTGCTCGCCGTAGTGGATGAAGACCCGCATCGGGGTTCGCACCGACCACTTGTCCAGTGCTTCGGTGACCGACTCCCCGTCCGCGGCGAGTTCGGCGGCGAGACCCGCCTCGAGTTCTTCGGCGGTCATGGCTGTACAGCACCCCCTGCGACGCGCGGAAACCCGGAAGGTCCCGGCTTGGAGTCCGTGCGTGTACTCGCTCACACGGGGAGATGAACATATCGCCTGGGGACACCGATTGGGGGCCCGGGCACAGGCTTCCTACCGGTGAGTTCAGCACTTAGCATCCAGGTGGCCCGGTTGTCGACAGTTGGTCCAGGTCGATGAACAGGGCGTCACGACGGAGGACGGAGGCACCTCTTGTGCGAGAGCGGGGCGACGTGAGCGATACCGACAGCGAGCCCACCGGCCGGCCCACCCGTGAGCCGGTCCTCGACCCTGCCGACGGGTCGGGTCCGGAGGTGATCGACGCGGCGGAGATCCGGCGTCGGGTGGCGGAACTGGTCGCTGCGCACGATCCGACCACGATGTCCTCGGTCGAGTTCCTGGGGCACCGATTCGACGCGGGCCTGGCCTGGGTGCACTTCCCCGTCGGGTGCGGCGGCCTGGGCGCCTCGCGGGCGTGGCAGCAGGTGGTCGAGAGCGCGTTGATCGCGGCGGGCGCGAAGGCGGCCGGTGGATACCGCAATCCGATCGGTCTGGGGATGGGCGCGCCCACCGTCGCCGCGCACGGCAGCGCACAGCTGCGGGCCGAGTTGTTGCGGCCGCTGTGGACCGGCGAGGAGATCTGGTGCCAGCTCTTCAGCGAGCCCGGCGCCGGGTCGGACCTGGCGGGTCTGGCCACCCGCGCGGTACGCGAGGGTGACGGCGACTGGATCGTCAACGGCCAGAAGGTGTGGACCTCGCTCGCGCACAAGGCACGCTGGGCGATGCTGCTCGCCCGTACCGATCCGGACCTGCCCAAGCACCAGGGGCTGACCTACTTCTTCCTGGACATGACCTCGCCCGGAGTCGAGGTGCGGCCGCTGCGTCAGGCCACCGGGCAGGCGGAGTTCAACGAGGTGTTCCTGACCGACGTGCGGATCCCGGACACGCATCGCGCGGGCGAGGTGGGCCAGGGCTGGGCGGTGTCGAACACGACGCTGATGAACGAGCGGGTCGCCATCGGCGGCGCGGCGGCCGCGCGTGAGGCGGACGCGATCGGCGCGGTCGCGCGGATGTGGCGCGACCGGCCGGAGCTGCGCACGCCCGGGCTGCACGACCGGCTGCTGCGGGCCTGGGTGGAGTGCGAGGTGGCCCGGTTGGGCAACGAGCGGATCCGCCAGCAGCTTGCGGCCGGTAGGCCGGGTCCGGAGGGTTCGGCGGCCAAGATCGCCTATGCCCGGCTGAACCAGGACGTCACCCGGCTGTGGCTGGAGCTGGCCGGCGAGGAGGGGCTCGGCTACGACGACTGGGCGATGCGCCGCAGCGAGTTGGGGCAGGCCACGCTCGGGGCGCGGGTGCCGGGTTACTACTACCTGCGGGCCAAGGGCAATTCGATCGAGGGCGGCACGTCCGAGGTACTGCGCAACGTGATCGCGGACCGGGTGCTGGACCTGCCGCGCGAGCCGCGTACCGACACCAAGGTGCCGTGGAAGGAGATGCCCCGGTGAGCGAGCCCGGTATTCCCTCGCTGCTGTACGGCGAGGTCGAGGAGGACCTGCGTGCGACGCTGCGCGAGCTGTTGCGGGATCGGTGCGCGTGGCACGAGGTGTTGGCCCGCATCGACGCCGAGGAGGCGTACGACGAGGGCTTGTGGAAGGCGGTCGCGGCCGAGCTGGGCCTGGCCGGACTGTTGATCCCGGAGGAGTTCGGCGGGGCCGGGGCCGGGCCGCGGGAAGTCGCGGTGGCGCTGGAGGAGTTGGGCCGCGCGGTGGCGCCGGTGCCGTTCCTGGCCAGTGCGGTGCTGGCCACGTCGGCGCTGCTGGCCTGCCCGGCCGGCGAGGCGCGCGACGGGGCGCTGCGCGCGCTCGCGGATGGCACTCGGACGGCGACCCTCGCGGTGACCGCGAATACGTGGCCGGGGGCCGGCTTCCCGCTGTCGGTGACGGGTGCTCAGGACGCGGACGGCTTGTCGCTGACCGGCGCGGTGACCGGGGTGTTGGCCGCGGATCGGGCCGAGTTGCTGGTGATTCCGGTGGTCGTGGCAGGCGAGTCGCAGCTCGCCCTGGTGGCGGGCGACGCGGCGAATCTGTCCCGGCGCGCGGTGACTTCGCTGGACGCGACCCGCCCGGTGGGCGAGTTGACACTGGATCAGGTCCGCGGCCGGGTGCTGGCCGGGCCGGAGCACGCCGAGGCGGCGTTCGGGCACGCGCTGCGCCAGGGTGCGGCGCTGTTGGCCTCGGAGCAACTGGGCGTGGCGGAGCAGGCGTTGGCCGAGGCGGTGGCGTACCTGAAGGTCCGGCACCAATTCGGCCGGCCGATCGGGTCCTTCCAGGCGCTGCGGCATCGGGCGGCCGACCTGTGGTCGGACATCGCCGCGGCCCGGGCGGCGGCGCGCTACGCGGCGGCGTGCCTGGCCGAGGACGCGGTGGACGCGCCGGTGGCGACCGCGTTGGCGAAGGCGTACTGCGGCGATGTGGCGGTGCGCGCGGCGGAGGAGTGTGTGCAGATGCACGGCGGGATCGGCTTCACGTGGGAGCACCCGGCGCACCTGTACCTCAAGCGGGCGATGGCGTCGGCGCTGCTGCTGGGCACCGCGGATCGGCATCGGGCCACGCTGGGCACGCTGGTGGACCTGCCGCCGGCGATCTGAACGGCCCCGACACGGGTGTGGCCGGCCTCCGCGCGGAGGCCGGCCACACTCACGTCACCCATGCGCGCAACCGGAAACGGCTCTAGCTGCGCAACATCAAAATGATCATCACGACCGCGACCGCCATGAGCGCGGCCCACACCGCCGTGACGAGACGAAGGCGCTTTCCGTCCCGGACTGCGGGGGTGTCGGTCGGACCGGGGTCCGCCGGTTGCGGGTTGTCGCTCATGTCCTCGCTGCCCTCCACCGGTGCTGCGCGCGGCGTCCGTCCCGTTCAGGATGACACCGCGCGCGGCCCGTTGAGGAGTCCTCGCCCCGGAATGTCTCTCAGTGCCCCGCCGGGGTGGTGGGCAGCACCGCCGTGGCATCCGTGCCCGGCCCCGCGACCGTGGCCTGCGGTGTCTGCTGGGCGGCGATCAACCGGGCCAGCCAGAACCGCATGAACGTGGACAGCGAGTAGCGGATGAAGAGAGCGAACCCGAGCAAGGAGACCGGGATCGCCGATAGACCCAACGTGATCGCGTCGTTCTGGGTCAGGATCAGCGTCGTGCCGTGTGACATGAAGTAGGCGCCGATGCCCATGACGATCCCGACCAGCATCAGCCCCACGCCCAGCCACATCAGCTGAGTGTCGAGCATGCTCTTGGGCGCGCGCAGTTTCAGGGCGCCGACGTCGGCGGTGAACTGTCGGGTCCGATCCTGAGTGGCCGCCGGGATCGCCGCATGGCGCGGGGCGAACGGCGGCGGTGGTCCGGCCGTCGGCACCCCCTGCGGAACCGTCGGCGGCACGCCGGCCGGGCCCGCGGGTGCGGGGTGCCCGTCGGCGTTCACCCTTGGTGTTGTCATATAAGTGTCACCTCGTGGGTCGCCGTGAGGTTGGTACGTACCCGCCGGACGGCCATGTGCGATCAGCCGCCCAGGTACGCGCTGTGCAGGTCGCCGGCGATCTCGTCCGGGGTGCCGACCTGAAGGATCCGGCCACCGCTCATGACCGCGGCGAAGTCGGCGACGGCCAGGGCCGTGCGCGCGAACTGCTCGACCAGGAGCACGGTGACACCGGTCTCGGCAATCTTGCCGACCACGTCGTACAACTGGTCGACGACGAGGGGCGCGAGGCCCATCGACAGCTCGTCGAGCAGGATGATGGCCGGGTTGGTGGCGATCGCCCGGGCGACGGCCAGCATCTGCTGTTCGCCGCCCGACATCGTGCCCGCGGCCTGGGTCCGGCGTTCCTTGAGGCGGGGGAAGATCGGGAAGACCTTCTCCTCGATCTCCTTGCGGGAGACGCCTCGATAGGTGGCCATCCACAGGTTTTCGGACACGGTGAGATTGGGGAAGACCCCTCGGCCTTCCGGGATGCTGCACAAGCCGATCCGGGCCAGGTCCACGGGCGCGGCCCCGGTGACGCACCGCCCGGCGAGGAAGATGTCCCCGCCGGTGGGCTCGTGCAGCCCGGTGATCACCTTGAGCATCGTGGTCTTGCCGGCGCCGTTGGGACCCAGGACCGCCATGACCTTGCCGGTGGGCACCGCGAGGTCCACCTTGTGCAGCACCTCGACCTGCTCGTACGCGGCACTGATGCCGCGCAGTTCGAGCAGCGGCGGGGCGCCGGCCGGCCCGGCCGGTCGCGCGTCGGCCACATTCAGCGTCATACGGTCTCCTGCAGGACTTCGTCGGCCTCCGCGGCGTCGGCGGTACCGAGGTATGCCGCCTGTACGGCGGCGTTGGTGCGGATCTCGTCGCACGTACCGTTGGCGATTTTTTTGCCGAAGTCAAGCACGTGCAGTTCGTCGCAGGTGTTCATCACCAGATCCATGTCGTGCTCGACCAACAGCACCGCGACCCCGTCGGCGGCGATCTCGCGCAACAACTGGCCGAAGCCGCGCGTCTCCTCGTCGTCCTGGCCGGAGGCGGGCTCGTCCAGGAGCAGGATCTTGGGTCGGGATGCCAGCGAGCGCGCCAGTTCGACCACGCGGCCCTGCCCGGTGGGCAGTTGGTCGGCGCGCACGTGCGCGATCTCGGTCAGGTTCAGCCGGTGCAACAGGCGCGCGGAGGTGTCCTGCGGGGTCTCCTTGGTGCCGCGGTGCAGCCGCCGGTACTGCGCGGCGGCGATCTGGATGTTCTCCCGGACCGTCAACGAGCCGAACAGCTCCAGGCGTTGGAAGGTACGGGCCATGCCCAGGCGGGCCCGGCGGTAGGGCGCGAGTTTGCTGACGTCGCGCCCGTCCATCCTGACCCGACCCGAGGACGGCGGCTGGAGGCCGGTGATCACGTTGAAGATCGTGGTCTTGCCCGCGCCGTTGGGTCCGATCAGGCCGGTGACCTTGCCCTCGTGGGCCCAGATGTTGACGTTGTTCAGGGCGGTGTGGCCGCCGAAGCGGACCGTGACGCCCTCGACCTCAAGCCCCATGGCGCGCTCCAGGCAGGGTGGATGACGGTATTTCGGCCATCGCGACCGTCGGCAGCGAGGGCATCGCGATCAGCTTGTCCAGGGCCTCGATGTCGGCGGGCTTGAACCGGTTGCCGTTCAGGCCCAGCCCCTCGGGCTGCTCGGACAGACCCGGCGGCAGTTCCTGTTCGGTTCGCGGCGCCTTGAGCATCAGCTCGCCCTTGACCGCGGCCGGGATGCCGATCACCGCGAGCAGGATGCCGATGACGAAGGCCCAGTTGCCGATCACGTCGGTGAACCGCAGGACCACCAACACCAGTTGGGCCGCCGCGCTGCCGGCCAGGATGAACGGCCGCCGCAGGGCGGGCTCCCATTCCGGGCGGATCTTGGCGGCGATGAACCCGTTCGGGTTCTTGCCGAGCGCGATGCCGTTGAGGCCGATCAGGATCGTGGTGAGCTGGGCGTAGTCGGGGAAGAGGTTGGTGATCAGCGGCGTGCCCAGGAAGATGCCCGCGAACAGTGCGGCGCCCGGCGAGGTCAGGCCGGCGATCACCATCAGCATCAGCACCGAAAGCCCGGCGGTGAAGTCGAAGTTGACCGGCGACAGGGTGCCCAGCGCGCCGCCCAGGATGCCGCCGCCGACGCCCGCCATCGCGGCGGAGAGGCCGAAGACGGTGAGCGTGGTCAGTTTGTGGTTCATCCCGATCGTCGCGCACGCCGCCGGGCTGTCCTTCATCGCCAGCAGCCTGCGGCCGAACTCGCCGCGCCGGATCCACACCACCACGAGCGAGGAGAGCGCGAAGAAGACCGCGCCGAAGATGAAGTAGGCCCGGTCGGAGGAGATGTCCACACCCGGCCAGTCGAACCGCTCGAAGTTGAGCGTGCCGCTGTTGAACAGGTCGATCCTGGTGTCGCCCCAGGTGAACGCGGGCAGTTGGAAGATCCAGCGGTCCAGCATGACCGCGAACGCGGCAGTGGCCAGGGCCAGGTAGATCCCGGACAGGCGCAGCGCCGGCAGCGCGACCAGCACGCCGATGCCGGCGCAGATCAGCGCGGCCCACAGCAGACCCAGCGGGTTGCCGCCGGAGCCCAGGTGCGACACGCAGATCGCGCCGATGCCCGCGAAGCCCAACTGGGCCAGCGACATCTTCCCGGCGTAGCCCACCAGCGGGATCACCGACAGGGCGATGATCGCGAAGCCCCACATCTTGGTGCTGGCGAACAGGTCGGCAGCGCCCAGGGTGTTGGCCGCGACCACCGCGCCCGCGATCACCAGGCCGGCGAAGACCAGCGAGCCGGTCCAGGTCGGGCGGTGGGCGATCTCCCGGGTGCGGGAGGAGGCGTGGCCGCGCAGCCGGGACGTGGGCAACAGCATGATCGCCAGGAACAGCACCAGCACCGGCATCGAGTCGGTGAGGCCGGAGAGGTAGGGGCCCGCGGTGGGGAACCTGGTCTCGGTGAGGTAGCCCTTGCCGTACTCGGTGACCAAACCGATGATCATCGCGCCGACGAAGGTCCACGGCAGGCTCTTGAGCCGGCCGATCACCGCCGCGGCGTAGGCGTTGACGATCAGCAGGGTCAGCGGCAGCGCGGCCAAGGAGAGCTTGGGCGCGATCAGAATGCCCGCGACGGCGGCCAGCATGGTGCCGGTCGCCCAGGCCAACATGCCGGGCACCTCGGGACGCGAGCCGTTGAGCACCGCGAGGTTGCGGTCGTCGACGGTGGCGCGCATGGCCACACCGGCACGAGTGGAGCGCAGCAGCACCCACAGGCCGACTGCGACGATCAGTGCCACGGCCAGGGTGATCAGGTCGTGGTAGGACACGCTCGTACCGGCCATGTCCACGGACTCGCCGGGGAAGAAGTTGACCACGTTGCGCGGGGTCTGCGGATCCCAGACCCACATCACCGTGGCGAGCAGGCTCAGCAGCACCGCGACGGTGACCATCAGGCGCGTCGTCTCCGACGTGCCCTCAAGGCGTCGCATGATGGCGAAGTGCAGGAACACCCCGAACGCCGGGGCCAGGATGCCGAGCACCACGACGATGGACAGCCAGACCGGCCAGCCCCAGTCGAAGTGCAGTTGCCAGTAGGTGAACGCGGCGAGCGCGCCGGTGACGCCGTGGGCGAAGTTGAAGATGCCCGTGGTGGTGTAGGTCAGGGTCAGGCCGCCGGCGGTGATGGCATAGATGCCGCCGGTGACCAGGCCGCTGATGGTGAGGATGATGAACTCGTGCACGCGCCCTCCGTTCGGGCCGGGCCGTGTCGCGGGGCGATCGGTCTCGGAGACTGGTGCGGCACGGCTCCTGACAGGTCGTCAGGGCCGCTGGGGCCGTCCTCCCGCCCGGTGCGGGGCGGGAGGACGACGGGTGTCGCCTGGTCGGACCGAGCAGAATCGGCGGCCGACGGGAACGACGGTGTTGCGGGTGGTGCGGTGTTGCGAGGTGGCGCGGTTCGGTACTTCGGTGTCACGGGGTGATGCCGTGGTCCGGCGCCGCTCGGGATGTGCCGAGTGGCTCAGGTGCTCTCCTCCGGCGGCGCGGCCGGCGGCGGCTCGCCTCCGTCGGCGGGCGGCGGGGTGGTCGAACCGGGCGAATCGGCGGGCGGCGTGGTCGGCGGTGCCGGGGTCTGCGCGCTGGGCGCACCGGGCGCGACGGCGACCACGTTGGCCGGGTCGCAGTTGAAGTACTCGGCCTTGTTCGGCTTGGTCAGCGCCGCGTCGTACTCGAAGCCCTTGGCGGTCGCCTTGACCATGGTGAAGCAGTCCGAGGCGCGTACGTCCTTGGTCTCCACGATCGGTCCGGGGGCGAACAGGCCGCCCGCGTCCCAGTTGGCGCGCTTGCCCTTGGCCAGCACGCACTCCGTGGTGATCTCCGTACCGCACTCCTTGACCGCGCTCGCCCACAGCAGCCAGGAGTTGATCCCGGACATGTGGAAGAATTCGAGGTCCTTGTTCGGTTCGGCGATGTGCAGGATCTCCAGCGCCTTCTGCACGGCGGGGTTCTTGTCGCCGAGCGACTGCGGCACGTACGTCGGGTAGATGTAGGTGTCGGGGATCTTCGAGTTCTTGGCGGCGGCGAGCGTGTAGCGGTTGTACGCCGACGCGTCGCTGACGATGACCTTGGGGTGCCAGTTCATCGCGTCCATCTCGCGGAACATCGACGCCGAGTCCACCGCGAGCCACGTGGTGATCAGCATCTCGACGCCGGCGGTCTTCATCTTCTCCAGCGTCGTGCGCCCGGGCGGCGGCAGGACCGGGACGTCTTCCTTGTAGACGACCGTGCCGCCGGCCGCCTCGACGCCGGCCTTGTAGCGGATCATCGAGGGCCGCAGCGAGGCCATGTTCTGGCCCAGCAGGCCGACCTTGGCCTTGACCTCGGGGTGCGCGGCGAAGACCGCCTTGTACGCGCCCACGACCGTGGTGGAGACCGGCAGACCCACCGCGAGGTCCTGGAGGTCGGCCTTGGCCGATTCCTCGCCGACCACGTAGGCCGGGAAGGCGCCGAGCTTGCACCCGGTGCGGGCCTTGACCCCGTCGTTGTCGAACGGGTTGCCGCCGCCGACCACCATGAAGTCGCTCTGGCAGGCCGCCGTCATGACCGTGCCGACGTTGCTGAGCGCGGCGTCGCGCTGGGTCAGCTTGATCGTGCGGCCGTTGATCCCGCCGAGGCCGTTGCACCACTTGGTGAAGCCGTCGGCCATCTCGAAGAACTCTTTGCCCAGACCCGGTTGTGCGGGAGCGCCGGGGTCGCCGGTCACGCTGACCGTGATCTGCTTCTCCGTGACGCCGCGATCGGCCTTCTTGGTGAGCGGCTTGCCGTCACCCTTGCCGCAGACATCCTTGAGTGTGCCGAAGTCACCGGCCGCGCCGGTGCCGACCCTGTCGTTCTTGGCCGGGGCGGTTCCGGCCGGGTTCCCCTGCGGACCCTTGGCCACCGCGTCGTCACCCGAGCGACTACAGCCGACCGCCAACAGGAGCGGCACGACCAGCAAGCCGGCCGCCGCTCGGCGGCGCGTCCCACGCCGCCCGGCGGAAGTTGATGCCATCAGCCCTCCCGACACTTCGTTTCCGCGGGCCGGGCCGATGTGCCCGGTGCGCTCTCACGTACTTCTCCTGCGCTGTGCTCGCGTCGTTCTCGTCTTGTGCTTGCCCTGCCCCGGGCTCCGCCTGCGAGGCGTCCCTGCGACTGGATCTGACATGCCATCAGTCAATGGGCCATGAAGCAATGGCCGGGACCTTAACGGGGTGTTCTACAGGGTGCAAGAGTCACCGAACTGGCGAAAACCGCTGGCCGGCAGGCCGAGAACAGTCCCTTGCGAGGCGAGGCGCGTCACTACACACGTGTCACCGTTTGGCCCTTCAGGATCGGAATTCATCGGCTTCGTGATGGCACTGTTATGAGGTGCCGGCGATCCGTTTCGCAGGGCCTGCGCAGCGCCCACGAAGCGAGAAGACGACACGGCGACAACCGTTCTCCATAAAGCGACAAGGAGTCAGTGAACCGATGCGTACGTTCGATTCGACCACCGACGCACACGAGATCGAACGCGTCCCGGCGGCGGACGGCGAACTCGTCCTGCGACGTGCGGGCGAGCACTACGAAATCATCAGCAACGGCTGCTTTTTGATGGACACGCGCGCGGGCGCCTCGGAACGGCTCCTGGTGCGCGCCGCGCTCGACGCGCTCGGCGACAGCGCGAATCTGCGGATCCTGGTCGGCGGCCTGGGCGTCGGCTTCACCCTGCGTGAGGCGCTGACCGACGCCCGGGTCGCACAGGTGACCGTGATCGAACGCGAACCCGCCGTCGTGCGCTGGGGAGCGGGCCCGCTCGCGCCGTTCTCCGGACACGCCCTGGCCGACCCGCGCGTGAGGGTGATCACATCCGACCTGGTGGCCTGGGTGCGCTCCCCGGCCATCGAGCAGGCTGCCGAGTCGGTCGCCGAGCGGGCTGTTGCTCAGGTCGCCGAGTCGGCTGCGGGGTCGGTGACCGAGTCGGTCACCGAGCCCGTCGACGAGGAGTCGCGCGAGCGCTTCCACGCGCTGTGCCTGGACATCGACAACGGGCCGGACTGGACGGTGACCGACGGCAACGCCTCGCTCTACGACGACGCGGGACTTGCCGCGCTGCGGGCCCGGTTGTTGCCGGGCGGCGTACTGACCGTGTGGAGCGCGACCGCGAGTCCGGGCTTCGCCGACCGGCTGCGGCAGCGGTTCGCACAGGTGAGCGTGCATCGGGTGCCGGTCCCGCGGGGGGAACCGGACGTGGTGTTCGTCGCCCGCGAGCGGTAGGGGATCGGCGGCGGCGAGGCGATCCGGGTCGACGGGAGAGTCGGCCGGCCGGCGGTGTGGGGGCGGCGCGCGTCGTGCGCGAGCGTCGGCCGGCCGGCGGCGTGCGGGGCGTGCGGGGAATGTAACTGACGCGACGTCAGAGAAACTTGCGTGTGTCATCCAACTGCTGCCAGCATGCGATCGACAGCTGGCGAAAGGGTGGACATGCACGACGACGAGGCGGATTCGCCCGTTCTGCACAATTCGGGCGAACTGCGTGATCGCAGTGAACTCCGGGATGTGGTGCAGATCTACGCACACGGCGCGGACCGCCGCAAGCCCGACCTCGTCGCCTCGATGTTCACGCCCGAGGGCCGCCTGGTGGTCCACCGCGACCCCGGATCCACCGAACCGCCGGCGGTGCGCGCCGGCCGCGCCGAGATCGCCAAGGCGCTGACGAGCCTGGACCGCTACCTGGCCACCACGCATCTGATCGGCAATCAGCTCGTCGCCTTCGAGCCGGGTGGCGATCGTGCGAACGCCGAGACGTACTGCATGGCGCACCACATCTACGAATCGTGCGGAGTGCGCCGCGACCGGGTGATGTCGATCCGCTACCTCGACACGTTCGCGCGCACCGACGAGGGTTGGCGCATCGAGACCCGCACCCTGCACTGTGACTGGGTCGAGGACCGGCCGCTGACGGCATGAGCACCGGCACGAAGGGGGCCGGACGCACACCGACCAAGCGCCACGGCCCGACGATGATCCTGGTCGCCCTGTCCTTCGCCGCGACCACGATGGCGGTCATGCAGACCGTGGTCTCGCCGATCCTGCCGCAACTGCAGAACCGTCTCGGCGTTTCCAGTTCGGCCATCGCGTGGGTGCTCACCGGCAACCTGCTCGCCTCGGCGGTGGCCACCCCGCTGCTCGGCCGACTCGGCGACCTGCGCGGACGCAAAAGATTCCTGCTGTACGCGCTGGCGGCGGTCGCGCTGGGCTCGGTACTGGCCGCGTGCACCACCTCCTACGTGATGCTGATCGCCGGACGGGTGCTCCAGGGCATGGGCGGCGGCGTGGTCCCGCTCGCGCTCAGCGTGGTCCGCGACGAATTCCCCAAGGAGCGCTCGGCGGGCAGCATCGCCACCATCGGTGCCACGATCAGCGTCGGTGCCACCTTCGGCTCGGTGATGACCGGGCTGATCGCCGACCGCTGGGACTACCACCTGCTGTTCTGGCTCGCCGCACTGGTCGCGCTGCTGTCCATGCTGATGGTCTGGCGCGTGGTGCCGGACACCGCCGAGCGGCGCTCGGGCCACGTGGACCTGGTCGGCGCGCTCACCCTGTCCGGCTGGCTGGCCGCGCTGCTCGCCGCGGTGAGCATGGGCAGCCGCTCCGGGTGGGGCACGCCGCTGGTGCTCGGCGGGCTGATCACCGCCGCGGTGATGTTCGCCGCCTGGATCGGCTGGGCGCTGCACCATCCCGAACCCCTGGTCGACCTACGCGTGATGGCCCGCCGGCCGGTACTGCTCGCCAACCTGTCCGGGGTGTTCACCGGCATGGCGATGTACGGCTCCTCGCTGCTGTTCCCGCCGTTCATCCAAGCGCCGTCGGCGCTCGGGTACGGATTCGGCAAATCGGTGCTGCTCGCCGGCCTGATCATGCTGCCCGGCACGATCGGCAACCTGGCGGCGGCACCGGTCGCGGCCAGGATGACCAACCGGTACGGCCCCAAGCCCGCCCTGGTGCTCGGACCGCTGCTCAGCGGCACGGCCTTCGCGCTGCTGCTGCCGCTGCACGGGCACTGGTGGGCGTTCTCGATGGTCGGCATGTTGTTCGGCTTCGGCCTCGGGCTCGCGTTCTCCGCGATGCCCGCGCTGATCAACGACCACGTGCCGGCGGACATGACCGGCGTGGCCAACGGAATGAACGCGGTGTTGCGCACGGTGGGCGGGGCGACCGGTACGGCCGTGCTCGGCGCGATCCTGAGCGCGTCCCTGGTCGACGCGGGCGCCGCCCGGGCCGCGGGCGTCACCCAGGCGCCGGAACTGACCGGCTACCTGGTCTGCTTCGGCATGCTGGGCATCGGCTGCCTGCTCGCGGCGCTACTCGCGTGGTCGATCCCGAGCGCACGCCGAACGGCGCAGCCGGTGCGGGTGGCGACCGAACCCGACCGTATGCAGGCGGCCCGATAGGGAAGACTGCCCGGATGATCGGGAACGAACGAGACACCGCTTTGGCCGAGGCGATCGCGCTGCGCGAGGCGGGCCGAGCCGAGGAGGCACGGGCGCGGCTGGTGCCGCTGGTCGAGCGGCACCCGGGCGACGCGCAGATCGCCTATCAGGCGGCATGGGCGCACGACGTGCTCGGCTTGGAGCGCGAGGCCGTGCCGTTCTACGAATGGGCCCTGATCGGGGACGGCCTGGCGGCCGAGGACCGACTGGGCGCGTTCCTGGGCCTGGGCAGCACGTACCGTGCGTTCGGCGCACACGACAAGGCGGTGGCGATCCTGCGCCGTGGCCTCACCGAATTCCCGGACGACGCGGGCCTGACCACGTTCCTGGCGATGGCCCTGTACAACGCCGGCGACGCCAAGACCGCGGTCGAATCCCTCCTCCACGTCATCGCCCGAACCAGCACCGACCCCCAGGTAACCCCCTACCGCAAAGCCATCGAACTCTACGCAACCGACCTGGACACGCACGCATAGTCTCCTGAGTCGGGGTCGGCCCTCCGGCCCCCGCCCAGCCCGCCCGAACAACCCCCTCAAGCAAGCACCCCCAAGCCCAACCGAGCACCCACAGCCCGTCCGGCGCTTGAGGACAAACGAACCAGGCCACCCTCAGCCCGTCCGGCGCTTGAGGACAAACGAACCAGGCCACCCTCAGCTCGTCCGGCGCTTGAGGACAAACGAACCAGGCCACCCTCAGCCCGTCCGGCGCTTGAGGACAAACGAACCAGGCCACCCCCAGCCAGTCCGCAGGACCCTGCGTCACCCACCGGCAAGCGCCCGCAACGTCGCCGACCCAGCCGGATCCCCCGCCGTAGCCGCAGGCACAAGCACCACCTCGTCCACCCCCACCCCCCGATACGCCGCGATTCGCTCCCGACCGTGCGCCACCGACCCCACGACCCCCACCACGGAAACCGCCGAAGGCGGAATCGCGGCCGGCAACTCACGCGGATGCGGCCGCGTGCGCGCATAGGCGACCAGCTCGGCAAAACCCGCGCGGGCGAACATCTCCGCGTACCCGGGCGCGGCCAGATACCCCACCAACCCGCGCCGCAGCTGCTCCGTCCCCTCCCCCACGAGGGCCTCCGTGTCCGCCTTCGCCCCCACCGCCGCGCACACCCACACGGCGACCCGAGGCCGAGGCCGCTCGGCCTCCTTCGCGGCCCGCGCTTTACGAACGACACCAGGTAGCCGTCGTCCTCGCCGGAGCTGCCGTCGCGCGCGGCGAACGGTGCCTCGGAGCCCCACCGTCCGGCGCCGAAGCGATGGTCCTGCCGCTCGCCGGTATGCAGGTCGTAGCGCACGATGCCGTCGAAGAGCAGGGTGTCCTCGCGCGCGATGTGCACGTTGTAGGCGTAGCGGTTGCGCCGGCCCACCACACGCGAGTCGATCGTGGGGAACTCGGTGTTGTCGTCGTCACGCGGCCCCTCGGTGGTGCGGCCGGTGGTCAAGTCGAAGCGATAGCGCCAAAGTTGGGCGTCCAGCCGCAGGTAGGCGAGCATCCTGGCAAGCGGGTGGTCGATCCTCGGCTGGTGCTGCGGGTCCTTGACCCGGCACACGTCCAGCACGATCTCGCCGGGCTCCTCCCAGGAATTGACGACGTGATAGATGTACCCGGGCGCCGCCTCGAACCAGCGCACCCGCGAACCGTCCCCGTACCACCAATCGTCGATCCGCACCCGCACGTGGAGTGCGGCAGCGAGGGTGTCCAGTCTCTGTGTTCGCACACCGAGACTGGACACCCTCACCTCATGTCCGCGGGGATCCCTTGAATCAATCGTCCAGGGGCCGTGAAACAACCGCTGAGCACACGGTCGGTGGTGACGTGCCCGGGCGCACGGCGATCACGCCGGTTGGAGTTGCGGTTCCAGTGGCTCCGCCGGCGCGGCCTTCGGGTCCCACGCATTGGTGGTCCGCACATAGGCGTAGATGACCGAAGCCATCGCCAGAATAAGCAGTGGTCCAAACACCCACGGATATCTGGCCATCTCCATCGGCAGATAGCGGTACGACACCAGGAGCACTGCGAAAACCGTCGCACCGTAGATGATCAGACGAATTCCTTGCCAGTCCCAGCCACGGTCGAGCGAGCGCATTGCAGTCTCGATCGTGAGCGCAAAGACCACACCGGCCACGAGGTCCACGCCGTAGTGGTAGCCGAATCCCAGCGTGGCCGTGAGCGTGGCAATCAGCCAGAATGTTCCTGCGAATCGGATAAACCGCGAGCCCTTGCGAGAGTGAACGAAAATTATGGTAGCCCACGCTGTGTGCAGGCTGGGCATGCAGTTGCGAGGGGTGATCTCGTCGAACTGCACCGAGAGGGGGGTACTGATCGGCGGCAGCGTGTTCGGCCACAGGTCGGCCACTGCCCAGGGCCCGCCGTCGGGGCCGTAGGCGAAGACCGGTCCGACCACCGGAAAGATCATGTAGATGCTCGGCCCGAGCAGGCCGATGGCCAGGAAGGTGCGCACCAGGTGATGGCCCGGGAAGCGGCGCTCGACCACTACGTTTCGCAGTTGGTACAGCGCAACGATGGCCGCTGCCAGGGGAAGCTGACCATAGACGGTGCCGAGGACGTGGGAGCTGATCGGGTCGGTGGCCGCGACCATCCGGCCGGCCAGCCAGGACGGGTCACCCAGCGCGTGATCGGCGGTTGCCACGTACTGGTCGAGCACAGCCGGGCGGGTCTCCGACGTGATGAGCAGCCAGGTAGCGCCGGTCTTGTGGCCTGCCACCAGCAGCAGTCCCAGTCCGGCGCCCTTCAGCATCAGGACGCGTTCCCGGCCGGTGCGGCGCGTGAGAGCAAAGACCGCACAGCCAAAAATCACCCACAACGCGCCGTTGCCGTAGTTCATTCTGGCGTCGACCACCCACCGCACCAGCCAGAAGGCGATGTCGATGCCGATTGCCGCACTCACCGCAATAAACCGTTGCCGCCAGGTGAGCACCACCATCATCAACGTCAAACCGGCATACAGCAGCTGCCCCGAACGGGGAGCGAATATCACCTCGCGCGCCTGGCTGGTGATCGGCCCCGGTAGACCGTAGCGACGTGCGAACATCTCCATGGTGATGAGAAATCCGAGGACCGCCACTCCACCTGCAACCCACGGCATCGCCTGCGGCCGGCGCCGCACGGCGACCATGATTCTGCGACTTATTCGCGAAAATATTCGCGGTATTATGAATGTCAATTACTTGGCCAATTTGTTAGAGTTTAGTAACAGATCAAAGTCCACCAGCGCGCTGAAGCCGTGCTCCAGTATCGCGGCCACGGCCCGCCCCGGGTTCTTGGGGGCGTTCGGCGCACATCAGTTGCAGGCCCCTGGCCGTTCATCACGTTGTTGCGATGCGCCGATCACGCGCTGACGGGTGGTGCCGCTCAGTCCCCGAACCACCGGCGGCGCGGGTGGATGCCGACGCTGGACATGCCGCTTTGCGCAGGTGGGCACGGTTGGCGCGGGAAGAGTACGCCCTGTCGCCGGCCACCGCGTCGGGCCGGGTGCGCGGTCGACCCACCCGGCCGCGCACCCTGATCTTCCGCAGGAGGGGGACGAACTGCGGGCTGTCGGCGGCCTCCTCCAGGGCCGCGAGGACCTCCTCGCCCACCCGCATGCCCGCCGCATCGTGGAGCAGCGAACGTCGGCCACCCGGACGGATCTTGATGACGAAGCCCTGGCCGAGGCAAAGCGGCTGATGGGCACGACGACCGAAAAGGAAACGGTGAACACCGCGCTTCGCGACCATGTGGCCCGCGGCAAGCGCCTAGAAGCACTGGACAATCCGGTCGAGCGGGGCATGCGCGGTGAGTTCGATCGGGCTGCGGAGGCGCACGCCGCGGCGAAGAAGACCCGGCAGGCGGCCTTCGAGTGGTCCGACTCCTCCACACTTCCGCGCTTCGGTCGGATGTGGTGGTTGAGGGAGTCCCCTTGATTGGTGGTATTTCGATTGCCGGGGCGAATCGGGGGCGGTCATGGTTCAGCGGTGCCGTCGAGTGGATGACGCGGCACGGAAGGGGCATCGTCATGACCTATCGCATGGGGTCGATCGGCGGGCGCGCACCGTTCGGGGTGATCGTGGCCGTGTCGGCCGTCCTCCTCCTGGTCGGAGGCTGCAACGGGGACGGCAAGAACACCGCGCGCGTCTCCACCACGCCCACGAGTACTGCTTCCGCGTCCGATTCGGTGTTCGCGCCGCGCACCGCGACACCGACGACACCGGTCCCGACCAGGACCCGGGCAACGGAATCGCCGTCGGCCACGAGCCGGGCGACCCGGACCGCCGAGTCCTCCGCGACTCCCGAGAGCACCAAGACCGCGTACGACAAGGGCGAATGCCTCAGCGGCAGAATCAACACGGGCGGGAGCCAGGAGCAGTTGCTCTCGGTCGGGTGCTCCGACCCCAAGGCCAACTTCAAGGTCCTGCGCGTGTTCCCGTACACGACGGCCGGCCGCCCGTGCGACAACGTGAGCGGCGCGGACTACACGTACTCCAGCTACTGGACGCGCAACGGAATCCCGACCTACGGAAGCACATACTGCCTCTCCGAGATCGGCTGAGCGACGGGCGTGGATCGCACACGGGGGCGGGGCCGTCGCCCGGGCGGGGCCGATCGGCTCCGCCCGGGCGAAGTCGGTTCGCCCCGATCCGCCCGCACGGCCGGTGCCCTCGAACGGCGGCCCGCATCGGCCCGCCGCACGCACGAGAGCACGCGCCGACCGGCTCGCGAACGCCGACCAAAGTCGATGGTGGCGTCGACTCCCGGTCACTGTGCGCCCACCCGCCTGCTGGACGTGGATCGGGCCCGCGTCGACCGACACGATCGGAGATGCCGGAGTCGGCATGCCTGCGTGGGGTGGGTGAAGGTCACTTCGTGGGGCCCGTTATCAAGACCTTTCATTCCGACGCCGACCGGGCGGTCGACTCCCCGACGACTCCCCGACGACGCCCCGCCATCGCCGCGACACCGCGGCCGCCGGCCCGCTAACCGGCTCCGGGGAACAGCGACACGAACGCGTCCGAAGCCGCCGTCATGCCCTGGCCGAACGGCGCGTCCAGGTCCCAGATCAGGAACAGCAGGAACGCGATCAGCGCGCTGAACAGCCCGGCCACGATCAACTCCGGTACGGATCTGCGGATCTGCAGCGTGAAGATCATGCCGACGGTGACCACGGCGCCGACGATCAGGCCGAACCACACCAGTCCCGGCATCGATGAACCGGCTTGCCCACCACGCGCCTGACGTGCGTCGTCCGCGATCGCGATCTGGTCCAGGATCGGCTGGTACATCTGCGTTTCCTGATCACCCTGCGGCACGTAGTCGGTGGCACCGTGCCGCACCGTGTCGAACAACTGCGTCCCGCGGTCGGACAGTTCGCCGTGGTCGGCCATATAGCCCCACTCCTTCTTGACCACGTACTTCACGTAGGCGTCGATGTCCGCCCGGATCTGGTCGCGCACCGGCGGCGGATAGACCCGGACCCGCTCGCTGACCTCGTGCAGCGCTTGCGCTTCGTGCCGCACCTCGTCCTCGGCCGCGCCCCGCCCCTCCCACACGCCCGCAATCGCCAAACCGAGCACGATCGCGTAGACCACGCCGATCATCATCGTCATGTATTCGAGTACGTCCGGGGTTGCCGACGGATCGTCGTCGTCCGGCAATCGGCGCTGCTTGAGCACGACGACCGACAGGACGACCGCGCACACCGCGGCCATCGCGAGCGCCAGTACAACCCAATGGGTCATGGGTGACCTCCGGATCGAGGATTCCGATGGAGTCGAGCGCGTGGACGGATTCGAAGGACCGGAGTCCACAGCGCCCGGATTGAAACCGGGCAGCGGCCCCGCAGGCGACGATTCGGGCGGGCGGAACCGCTGGGGGACCGCAGGATTTCGGTATGCCGGGCCTCAGCGCGAGCCGCCGCCCGAACCACGTGCGCCTGCTCGCCCACGCGGCTTGAGCGCGGCCCCGGCCAGGATCGCCGGCGCGGTGACCAGCAACGTCGTCGTGACGATCGACGTCCCACGCACTGGCGGTGCCACCGCGGGCGGTCGGGCCACCGGACGTCGGACCGCGATCGGTTGCAGCGGCGGCGGAGTCACCACCGGCGGGCTGGTCGGCGGCGGTGTACTCGGCGGCTTCGGAACCGGCGGGGTCGGCCGCACCGGCGGCGTCGACTTGGCCACCACGACCGCGACCGGCGTGGACCGGGCCACGGGCGGCGGCGTACGCACCGGCGTGGGCTTCGGCGGCGGCGAGGGTGGTGGCGTCGGCTTGGGTTTGGTCGGTGTCGGCGACGGCTTGGGCGTGGGCCGGCACGAGCCGTCCCGCACCAGCCGGAAATCGACCTTCAACCCGATCCCACCGGTCGGCGGCCCGGTGGCCGGAATCACGTCGACCCGGACGCTCGCCCCGGGCGAGCTTCCGATCGAAACGCACACATCCACATTCGTGCCCGGCGTGTGCTTGCCACCGGCACCCGACCCCGCCCACGCCACGCCGGCCGGAGCAGCCAACAAGGCGCCCGCCCCGACCACGCACCCCCAGCGGCGCGCCCGACCCCATGCGCTCATGAGAACGATCATCCGGCAGAATTGATGGCTTTAGCCTAAATGTCTGCCGGATTCACTCGAAAGGGTAGAGTCGCCGTCAAATACGCACATCCGCAACGGAATTACCCGACAACTGGTAGCCATGCCCGGCGGGCGACGGGCCTCCTGCAAGCGTCGGTGTGCGTCGGATGACCGCGACCTGGATGCCCTCCAACGGCCGATGCGAACTCACCTGCCAGTCGCTCCCGAACGACACCTGCGCACCCGAGCCGACCAGCGTGCGCATCGGAGCGAGCCGGTGCGCGGCGCAGCCCTGCCGAGTCGACGCCGAACGACGCCGCACTCGACCCGGCCGCGCCGGCTCCGATGATCGACCCGGGCGGGAGGGTCTGCCAGTGCCGCCCGCGCAGTTGTCCCGCGACCCTGGGTGAACTCGGACCCCCGACTGGGGCCGAAAATTAGGCCAGCCTAGCCTTCTCCAGTGAATGTCCTCCCGACGCGGGGTCGCCCGAGCAAGCGCCGAGTCCTCTACCTGGTCTCGGCCCTGTTCGTGCTCGCCGCCGCGTGTCTGCTCAGCCTCGCCGTGGGCAGCCGAGCCATCGCACCGAGCGTCGTCCTGGACGCACTCGTGCACGGCGGCGACTCCACCGACGCGATCGTGGTCGACTCGATGCGCCTGCCGCGCACCGCCGTCGCGCTCCTGGTCGGCGCGTCGCTCGGCATCGCCGGCACCTGCATGCAGGGGCTGACCCGCAATCCGATCGCCGAGCCCGGCATCCTGGGCATCAGCAACGGCGCCGCCACCGGTGTGGTGACCGCGATCGCGGTGTTCGGCGTGACCAGCCTGACCGGATACGTGTGGTTCGGTTTCGCCGGCGCGCTGTGCACGGGGGTGCTGGTGTACGCGGTCGCGGCGCGTGGGCGCGGTGGCGCCACCCCGGTCAAGCTCGCGCTGTCCGGGCAGGCCCTTGCCGCCACGCTCGGCGCGGTGATCACCCTGGTGCTCACCACCGATCAGGGCACGCTGGACCAGTACCGGTTCTGGCTGGTCGGCTCGCTGTCCGGGCGCACCGACGAAGTGGCCTGGCAAATGGTGCCGTTCGTCGGCGTGGGCATGGTGCTGGTGGCCTCCACCGCTCGCGGCCTGGACGCGCTCGCGCTGGGCGACGACGTGGCCAAGGGGCTGGGCCACAAGGTGAACCGGATCCGGGTGATCGGCGGCCTGGGTGCGACCGTGCTGACCGGCGTCGCGGTCGCCGCGACCGGTCCGATCTCATTCGTCGGCCTGGCCGTCCCGCACGCCGCGCGTGCCCTGGTGGGCAGCGATCACCGCTGGGTGTTGGCCATGTCGGCGCTGCTCGCGCCGATCCTGCTATTGGTCGCCGACGTCCTGGGCCGGATCATCTTCCCGCCCGCCGAGGTCGAGGTGGGCGCGATGACCGCGCTGATCGGGGTACCGATCCTGGTCGTGCTGGTGCGCCGCAAGCCGGTGGTGTCCGGATGAGTCACCGCCCGTACGGCCATGTCCTGGTCCGCCGCCCGCGCTTCTCGTTCCTCGTGCACCGCCGCTCCGCGGTGGTCGCGAGCGTGCTGGCCGTCCTGCTCGCGGCCGTCTTCCTGCTCAGCCTGTGCGTGGGTGTGCGGTTCATCCTGCCCGGCGACGTGCTCAAGGTTCTGTTCGGGGACGACGAGAGCATCGTGGTCGAGACGCTGCGGCTGCCGCGCACGACGGTCGGGCTGCTGGTCGGCTTGGCCTTCGGTATCGCCGGCGCGCTGATCCAGACCGTCGCCCGCAACCCGCTGGCCAGCCCGGACGTGATCGGCGTCTCGCACGGCGCCGCGGCGGCCGTGGTGTTCGGCCTGGTCTTCGGCTTCGGCGGACCCACCGCGACGCCGCTCACCGCGGTCGCGGGCGGCAGCGTCGCGGCCTTCCTGGTCTACGTGCTGGCCTGGCGCCGCGGCCTGAACGCGCAGCGGTTCGTGCTGATCGGCGTCGGCATCTCGGTGGCCCTGGCCGCGGTCACCAACCTGCTCCTGACCAAGGCCGACATCACCCTCGCCCAGCAGGCCAAGGTGTGGATGTCGGGCAGTCTGAACGGACGCGGCTGGTCCCAGGGCGAGCCGCTGTTCCGGGTGCTGCTCGCGCTCGTCCCGGCGATCGTGTGGGCGGCGCGGGCGGCGCGCTCGGCCGGTTTCGACGACGACACCGCGATCGCCCTCGGGGTGCGGCTCGGCCGGATCCGGCTCGGCCTGGTCGTGGTCGGCGTGCTACTCGCGTCGGTGGCGACGGGCGCAGCCGGGCCGGTGGACTTCGTCGCCCTGGTGGCCCCGCAGGTGGCCCGCCGGCTGGCCCGAACCCCGCAGGTGCCGCTGGTGTGTTCGGCCCTGCTCGGCGCGCTGATCGTGGTGTCTGCGGACATCGGCGCACGCATGCTGATCTCGAACGCCGAGTTGCCGGTGGGCGTGCTCACCGCGGCCGTCGGCGGCCCGTACCTGCTGTGGATGTTGACCCGTTCCCGTGCCGGAGGCGCCTCGTGACCACCCATCGGCTCGCCGCTCGCGACCTGACGCTCGGCTACGAGGATCGGATCGTGGTGCGCGACCTGGACCTGGAGGTGCCCGCCGGTCGGGTCACCGTCGTGGTCGGCCCGAACGCGTGTGGCAAGTCCACGCTGTTGCGCTCGCTGGGCCGGTTGCTCAAGCCGATTTCCGGCAGCGTGCTGCTCGACGGCGCGGCGCTGCGCGATCTGCCCACCCGCGAAATCGCCCGACGCATCGGCGTGTTGCCGCAAAGTCCGGTACCGCCCGAGGGGATCACCGTCGCCGACCTGGTGGCGCGCGGCCGGCAGCCGTACCAGCGCTGGTGGCAGCAGTGGTCCGACGAGGACGAGGACGTGGTCGCCGACGCGATGCGGCGCACCGATGTGCTCGAACTCGCCGACCGCTACGTGGACGAGCTTTCCGGCGGTCAGCGGCAGCGGGTGTGGATCGCGATGGCGCTCGCGCAGGGCACCGGCATCCTGCTCCTGGACGAGCCGACCACCTTCCTGGACATCGCGCACCAGGTCGAGGTGCTCGACCTGGTGCGCGAACTGAACGTCACCCGCGAACGCACCGTGGTCGCCGTGCTGCACGACCTCAACCAGGCGTGCCGATACGCGGATCACCTGATCGCGATGCGCGACGGTTCGATCGTCGCGCAGGGCGCTCCCGCCGAGATCGTCACGGCCGAGCTGGTACGGGACGTCTTCGGACTCGCGTGTGTGGTCATCCCGTGTCCGGTCACCGGTGCGCCGATGGTCGTCCCGGGGCAACTCCACAAGGCCGGGTAGGCATCGGCCTCGTCGTGTCTGCTCTCCTTTTGTCCCGTTCACACCGTCCTTCCCAAGGAGTTCGCATGCCCTCCGTGTCCCTGCTCCGTGTCACGGCCGCCCTCGGAGTGGCCGGGGCACTCGTCCTGACCGGGTGTTCCTCCGAGGGCGCCGACGGCGACAAGGGCGCCGAGTCCGGGCCGGTCGACACCCGCGAGGTGCGCACCGCCAAGGGCGTGGTCAAGGTTCCGGTCGCGCCCAAGCGGGTGGTCACCCTGGACATGGGCGAGTTGGACACCGCACTGACCCTGGGGGTCAAGCCGGTGGGGTCCGTGGTGGGCAGCCCCGGTGCCGGTTTCCCGAAGTACCACGGTGACAAGACCGCGGGCATCAAGGAGGTCGGCGCGATCGGTGCGCCCAATTTGGAGGCGATCGCGGCGCTGAAGCCGGACCTGATCCTGGGCAGCCTGGTCCGCGACGCCGATCGCTACGACGCGCTGAGCAGGATCGCCCCGGTGGTCTTCTCCGAGCAGGCCGGTACCCAGTGGCGGCAGAACTTCCTGCTGGACGCGGACGCGCTGAACAAGAAGGCCGAAGGCGACCAGGTGGTGGCCAAGTTCACCGCGCGGGCCAAGGCGCTGGGCGCCGGTCAGGGCAACCCGGCCTCGGTCAAGGTCGGCGTGCTGCGCTTCGTCGCGGGTCAGAACCGCCTGTACGGCAAGGCATCCTTCGTCGGCGGCATCCTGTCCGAGGCCGGTCTGGGTCGTCCCGACGCGCAGAACGTGGACACGTTCATGGTCGAGGTCAGTGCCGAGCAGATCGAAAAGGCCGACGGTGACGTGATCTTCGTGGCCACCTACGGACCCAAGGACAAGACGGACCACGACAAGGTGTTCGGCGGCCCGCTGTGGAAGACCCTCAAGGCGGTCCAGGCGAACCGGGCGCACGAGGTGGACGACGAATACTGGATGGTCGGTACCGGCTACACCGCGGCCGGCCACGTGCTCGCCGACCTGGAACGCGATCTGCCGAAGCGGGTCTGACCGGCGCATTCGGTGGCGGACCGAAGCTTCGCGGCCGGCGGCGCGACCCGGTTCGGGGGAGCGGACACGCGCAGCGCCTCCCGGCGGCCGGCGCCGGCCGATACCCCCGGGGAGGTTTCGCGGGCCTGCCGGGCGACAAACATCCAGGATGCCCTTGCGCCCACCGGGTCGGGTTCGGCCACGCGTGAGGGCGGTTCCGACCGCGACGAACGGGGGCGCACGTGTCGGAGGTCGACGACGGGCGCGCCGGCGGGCCGGTTCGTCCCCCGGACGCAAGCCACAACGAACTCGGCGGCACCGTATACGGCCCGAGCGTGCAGGCCCGAACCGTGCACGGCGGCATCCACTTCTCGGTACAGCGCCCGGACACCGCGGTCGTGCCCTGGCAACTGCCACCCGGGCCGCCGATGATCGATCGACGCCGCGAACTGGCCGAGCTGCATCGGCTGCTGCGCGCCGACGGCGGCCCGATCGTGCTGCTCAGCGGCATGCCCGGAGTGGGCAAGACGACGCTCGCCCTCGCGTGGCTGCGCGGCTTGGGCGAGGAGTTCCCCGACGGCCGGTTGTACGCGGATCTGCGCGGGCACGGCGACGGCCCACCCGCCCGGTGGACCGAGATCGTCGGCGGCTTCCTGCGCGGACTCGGCGTGCCGGCGGGCGAGGTGCCGCCGGTACCGGCCGAACAGTTGGGTCTGTACCGGTCGTTGACCGCGCAACGCCGGTTGGGCGTACTGCTGGACGACGCGGCCACCGCGGCCCAGGTCAGACCGCTGTTGCCGGCCGGGCCCAATGTGACGGTGGTGACCAGCCGCAGCAGGCTGTCCGGCCTGTTGGTCAACGGCGGCGTGCCGGTCCACCTCGAACCGCTCGAACGGCAGGCCGCGGTGGAGCTGCTCGCGGCCACGATGAACGACCATCGGGTCCGCCAGGAGCCGGTCCAGGCAGGTGAGTTGGTCGACCTGTGCGCCCGGCTTCCGCTTGCCGTCCAGGTGGCCGCCGCGCGGCTGGCGGCACGGCCCAACCGGCCGATCACCACGATGGTGCGGGCGCTGGCCGACGAGCGGGGCCGGTTGGACGCGCTCGCGTTGGACGGCGACCACACCGTCCGGGCCGCGCTGGATGTCTCCTATCGCGATCTGCCCGAGGCCGCGTCCCTGCTCTACCGCGGCCTCGGGGTGCATCCGGGGCCCGACTTCGGGCCGGTCGTCGCCGCCGCGCTGCTCGGCACCGGCGAGGGCGGCGACCCCGATGCCGCGCAACTCGTCCTGGATGTTCTCGTCGATCGGAACCTGCTCACCGAGGCCGCCGACGGACGCTATCGGTTCCACGATCTGATCCGGCTGCACGCGGTGGCCAAGATGTGCGATCGCCCGGCCCCCGAGCGCGCCGACGCGCTGCGCGCGACACTCGACCACTACCTCGCCACGGCCACCTGCGCCGAGGTGCTGCTCGAACCCCAGCACGCCACGTTGTCCCGCGACTACGCCCGCGCCGACGTGCCGCGGGTGGAATTCGCCGACCGGGGCGCGGCATTGGCCTGGCTGGAGCAGCATCGAGTCACCCTGTCGGCCGCGATCCGAGCTGCGGCGAGTGCGCGACTACCGGTGTTGGCCTGGCAGTTGACCGACGCCTTGTGGCCGCTGTTCCTGCGTGGCAAGTACTTCGACGAGGCCCGAACGGCGCATGAGATCGGTCTGCGCGCGGCGCGGGAGTGTGCCGATCCGGCGGCCGAGTCGCGGATGTCGACGTCGGGCGGACTGAGCGAGCTGAGCGCCGGCAACCATGACACCGCGCTGCGGATGTTCACCGAGGCGAGCCGGGTGTGCGTGGATTCCGGGGACGCGGTCGGGGCCGCTCGCACGCGTAACTACACCGGTCTGGCGCTGCTTCGCCTGGGTCGGCTGGACGAGGCGGCCGAGGCGTTCCGCGAGGCCGAGGCCCGGTGTCTGGCGTTGGGCGACGACCGCCCGGCCGCACTGGCCCGGTTCAATCGGGCGGACGTCGCGCTGCGCTCGGGGCTGCCGGACCGGGCCGTCGAGTACGCGGAGGCGGCCCGGGTCGAACTGGACCGGGTGGGCGACGAGTACAACGCCGCTCGGGCGCAGGCGCTGATCGGCCGCGCGCTGTCGGCTTGGGCCCGGCACGACGAGGCGGACGCACAGCTGACCGCCGCCCTGGAGGTGCTTCGCGGGCACCGGGCGCCGGTGGAGGCGGCCCACGTGTTGTCCGCGCTCGCCGAATCGGCCGAGCGGCGTAAGCGCCCCGACCACGCACGGGAGCTGTACGCCGAGGCCCTGGAGTTGTACGGGGCGGTGCGGACGCCGGCGGCCGAGGTCGTCCGCGCACGGCTGCGCGACCTCGGTCCGCCGGGGTGAGCCGCGACTCAGCGAGGGGCGACCTCCCATACGGTCAACGCGTGCAGGATCGAAGCGTAGACCGGCCATACCGCGGCGGTGTTCGTGCGGCGAGCCGAGCCCGGCGCCGAGGAGCCGAGCCGAACCAGGGCCAAATCCGGTCCACAGGCGATCACCGTGACCAGGGCGCCGGGATGCGCCGAGGCCAACTCGCGGTCTCGATCGACCAATCGCGCCCAGCACGGCGCAGTGTCCTCGGCGACGACCACCACGTCGGCCGACGCCAACCCGCTGCCGGGTAGTTCGGTTCGGGTGTGCTCGTCCACGGTGACCCGGCCGTCGCCCGAGCGGATCAGCACGGTGACCGAGAGCACGTCACGTCGGGCCGATCCGCCCACCGGCCGGAGTCCGGGGTCCCGCGGGCATCCGGCTTCCTGCGGGCATCGGGCGCCCTTCGGGCGTCCCGCTTCTGCCGGGTATCCCGCTCCCCTCAGGCTTCCCGTCCTTCCCAGACCTTCCGCCTTTCCCAGGCCTACCCTCTTTCCCGGGCTTCCCGTTTCTCCCGGGCTTCCCGTTTCTCCCGGGCATTCCGCTTCCCCCGGGCATCCCGAGAGCCCCGTCATCGGAGCGGTCCCGGCAGGTCGGCGACGCGGGCGAAGGGTCGACTCGAAGGCGCCTTCAGCTTGAGGTGGCGGTACATCAGGCCGCGCGTGTTCCGCGCGAAGGCGCCCGGCTGGGAGGTGATCCTGGTGGCCACCCGGTCGTAGTCCGCCCGGCGAAACTCCTCAGGAATCCTGGACAGTTGCGCGAGCATCGACCGGCGATGCCGGATCCGCGGCGCGAATTCGGCCAACTCGCCCAGCGGCGAGGCCGGATCGATGTCCGCCTCCGGGTAGGTCGCCAGCGCCACCGGCGCCCCGGTGGCCGTTGCGTACAGACTCAGCGAGCCGTGGTCACCGACCACGCAGTCCGCCGAGACCAGCACGCCCCGCCAGTCGTCCTCCGGTGGGATCAGCGTCAGGCCCTCGCGCAACGACTCGGCGAGCCAGGAACGCACCTGCCAGGCGCCGTGCCCGCTCCACACGTTCGGATGCATCAGCGCCGTCACCCGGTAGGCGTCGCGCGGCAGTTCCACGGTCATCCGATGCAGCAGTTCGGGGGTGCGGCCGAGCAGCGAGTTGCCGCCCCAGGTCGAGGTGACCACGACGTGTCGCTGCCGGGCGCCGATCCGCAGTGCGTCGCGATAGCGCGCCCGGTCGGGGCGACTCGCCACCAGGCAGTCGTAGTTGGGATCACCGGCGACCACTGCCACGGCCACCGCCTCCGGGCAGGTGGTGCCGAGCCGGGTCAACTCCTCGGTGTGCGCGAGCAGGATGGTGGCCGGCACCAACTGCCCGTCCCGGATCAGCCATTGCGCCGACAGTCCGTACGTTCCACGGGCGGCGACCGCACGCCCACCGTGCGGGGCGGAGACCAGCTTGTTGTGCCCCGCACCGTGCGCCATCACCACCACCGGCGCGTCGAGTTCGTGCAGCCCGCCGTGCCCGGCGGCCAACGCGAGGTCGAACCGCATGTCCACCGCGCGCTGCCACGGCAATGTGGTGGCCCCGAGCCGGTCCAGGAACTCCGCGACGCCCGAGGAGAAGACCGTGGGCGCCATGGTGAAGAACACCTCCACCCGCAAATCCCCTTCCAGGAGCCGGACGGCTTCGATCAGGCGCTGGCCCGACGTGACGTTGTGCACCACGACGAGCACCCCTCGCACCGCCGATCGAGTCGTCCACCGTGCCGCGTCCGGTCGGACGGGTACGGGTCTCCTGTCGCCTGCCATGATCGTCATCCATGCCTCCATGAGCGTCGTCACCACCGGACGGGCCCGTTCCCCCGTGACCGGGCGGTCGGTTCGGTCGATCCCCTCGATCGGGTCGATCCCGTCGATACGGTGAATCACCGTCGACAACATGGACATCCCCGACTCACCGGATGAATTCCTTGCAGGTCGCCTGCAATGGACCTGCAATGGGTTCGCACAAGTACGGCAACCGGAATGAGCCGTCACGCATAGGCGATTTCCGGTCGGATTGCGGGTGTCGCTTCTGGTGGCGCTGTGGCTGAACGTGCCACAGTGGTTGGACGACACCTCGGCACCGGGCGCATCGGCCAGGAGAACTGGGGCGGGGGGATGACGCGGTGCTATCGATCCGTGTGCTGGGCCCGATGGAGCTGTGGGTGGACGGCACGCAGCACTCCTTGGGCTCGGTCAAGGAGCGGTGTGTGCTGGCCGTCCTGTTGGGCGCCGAGGGCACCGCGGTCTCCACTGATTCGATGATCAGTCGGGTATGGGACGACGAGCCGCCGGTCACCTCGGTCGAGACCTTGCGCAGCTACGTCTCCCGATTACGCAACCGACTGCGCGTCGCGGGCGACGGCGTGCGATTGTCCTCGGATTCGCGGACCTATCGGCTGCTGGTGGACGCCGAGGCGGTCGACTTCCGCCGGTTTCGCCGGTTGCACGAACAGGCCGGCGCCACCGAGGATCCGGAGGCGGCCGCCGACCTGCTGCGCGTGGCCGAACGACTCTGGCGCGGGCAGCCGTTCGCGGGACTCCCGGGCCTGTGGGTGCAGTCCATGCGGGAGAAGCTCAAGGAGCAGCGCAGACAGATCCGCGAGCGGCGCATCCACCTCGAACTCGGCCTGGGTCGCCACGCCGAAGTCGTGGGCGAGTTACGGGACCTGGCGGCGCGGCACCCCGTTGCCGAGCCGGTGGTGGCCGATTTGATGCTCGCTTTGTATCGGTGCGGGCGCTACAGCGAGGCGCTGGAGACCTATCGGCGAACCCGGGCCCGGTTGAGCACCGAATTGGGCGCGGATCCGGGGCCGGATCTGGAGCGCCTGCACACCCGATTGCTGCACCGGGACCCGGCCTTGTCGGCGCCCGCCCGGTCGCGCAAGGAACCGCGGATCCGGGCGCCGGCGGCGGCACCGCCCGCGACGGCACCCGACACACTGCTGCGGGACACCCGGCATTTCATCGGCCGTACCGCCGAACTGGCCCGGCTGTTGCGCGAGGACGACATCGGCACCGCGCTGCCGATCACGGTGATCTCGGGTCTGGCCGGAGTGGGCAAGACCTGCCTGGCGATCCACGCCGCGCACCTGATGCGGGCGAGCTATCCCGACGGCCGGTTGTATCTGAACCTGCATGCACACGATCCGCACGAGTCGCCGATCGAACCGACCGAGGCACTCGGGTCACTGCTGATCTCGATGGGCATGCCGGCGCAGCACCTGGCGCTGACCCCGGACCTGCGGGCGGCGCAATGGCGGCGGGAGATGGCCGATCGACGGGCGTTGATCGTGCTCGACGACGTCCGGGACGCCGCGCAGGTGCGACTGCTGCTTCCGGGCAGCCCCAGTTGCCGGGTCCTGGTGACCAGTCGGCGCCGACTCACCGACCTCGAAGGCGCCGGCCCGCTGTCCCTGGAGGTACCCGACACCGCGGACGCGGCGGCGCTGTTCACCCTGATCGCGGAGGAGTCCCGGAGGCTGGACGACGCGGACCGCGCACTGGTCGACGAGATCGTGAACCGGTGCGGAAATCACCCGTTGGCGGTGCAGCTCACCGCGAATCGCTTTCGGCATCGCGCCTGGCGGGTACGCGATCTGGCCACACGCCTGGCCGAGGCGGCCCGACGCCTGGACGTGATCGACGCGCCGCCCGGTATCTCGATGGCGTTCGACCTGTCCTACGCGGAGTTGGGACCGGCCGCGCAATCGGTCTTCCGCCGACTCGCACTGCATCCCGGCCCCAACCCGTCCTGGCTCGCCGCGGTGGCGGTGTGCGGCCTCGAAGCGGACGAGACCCGGCGCGGCATGGACGAGTTGGTGGAGGCGCACCTCGTGGACGAACCCGCCCACGACCGCTACCGCTTCCACGACCTGGTGCACGACTTCGCGATGCACACGGCACACCGCGAGGAGCCGGATGGCGAACGCGCCGACGCGGTACGGCGCGTGCTCGACCTGTATCTGGACCTGGCGGACCGGGCGGACCGGCTCGCCTATCCGCACGGGCGACGCTCGGGCCTGGTACCGGTGCCCGCGCAGCGGGCAAAGGCGCCGTTCGCCACGGCCGAGGAGGCGGAGGAGTGGCTCGGCCGCGAGCGGTCGAACCTGGTGGCCGCCACGCGACTGGCCGGCACCGAGTCACCCGAGCACATTCGGTTCCTGCCCGAGGTGTTGACCCGGTCGCTCTTGAAATGGGGCTCGTGGGAACTCGCCCGCGACCTGTACACCGCCTCGCTCACAGCGTGGCGCCGGGCCGGTACGCGCGAGCCCAGGGCGGAAACGCATCTGCTGATCGAGCGCGCGTCGATCCAGTGGCGTCTGGGCGCGCACGAGGCCGCCTTCGCGGACGCAGCCGAGGCTCTCGCGCTGGCCGAGGACGCGAAGGATCCGCACGGCCAGGCCGAGGCGCTCGCCGAGCTCGGCGCCACGCACGTGCGCGCGGGCCGTTTCACGGCCGCGCTCGATCATCTGGATCGCGCGCTCACCGTGCACCGCGACATCGACAATCCACACGGCCGGGCCGGAATCCTGCTGCATCTCGCGGTGGCCCTCGGGCACCTGCGGAGATACGAACAGGCCACCAGCCGGTTGTTCACCGCACGCGATGTCTACGAATCTCTGGGCGAGCGGCGCGAGCTGGCGAAAATCCTCAACAACATCGGCGAGCTGTATTTTCTCCAAAACGACTTCGACAATGCGGAACGGTACTACCTGGAATCACTCGAAGTGGCCCGCCGCAGCAATGGCCGCGCCGAATTCGCGGTGCTCATGAACAATCTCGGCCAGGTCGCACTCGCACGTGGGAATCCCACCGGCGCGCTGGAGCGCTACGCACAGGCGCTGCATGTCTACCGACAAATCAGCGATCTGCGCTGCGAGGCCGACACGCGGATCAACGTCGGCCTGGCCCATCTGGCGATGGGCGCGCCGGGTGAGGCGCTCACGCACTTCGCCCAGGGGCGGGCGATCGCCGATCGCATCGGCGACGTCCTGCACCGGCAACGGGCCGCCGCCGGTTTCGCCCGGGCCCACTTCGACCTGGACAACCCGGTCGCCGCCCGGGCCGAGTACCACACGAGCGCCGAGCTGGCCCACGAGATGGGCACCGAGCTGGAGGAAGCCCACGCCCTCGCCGGCCTGGCGCGGACGACCGAGACACTCGACGGCGAACTCGCCGCCCGCCCGCTGTGGTCATCCGCGCTGGCCGTCTACGAACGACTGGGCGCCACCGAGGCCGACGAGGCACGCAACGCGCTCGGCGACCTCGACGACTCCGCATCGTGACTCACACGAGGCCGGGGAAGAACCACGGACCGACCGTCGACCAGAAATCGCCGACGCCCATCATGAAGGTTGTGGGCAGGTAAAACAGAGCAGTCATCAGCAGATGCCTTTCCAACCTGTTACGAATTACGCGGCAACAGGGAACGTTTCCGTATCCGAGTTCCGCAGCAGGAACGGTAACAGTGCAGGCGGGGGTCAGGCGACGTTTTGGCACTGCGGAGACAACATATATATCTGAGGGTCCGTCAGTGAATTTGTTTCGCCCTATTGACTCGCTTTGCACCCGGCATCCGGCACCCGAAAGGCGGAAAAGCGTGCTTCGATCCTCTTTTCCGTCCTGTCCGAATTTCCATCCCGTGCGGCCAATGCCGCCAGCGCCTCGGGCGCTCCGCTCATCCCCCGCATGCCGGGGAACGCGTTGACGTCGATGATCGACGGAATGCCATCCACCTCCAGGATGTCCACCCCGTACACATCCAGGCCGAAGGCGATGCCGACCCGGCGCGCGAGGGTGGACCAGCCGGTGGGGAGATCCTCCGGCGCTATCGGCTTGGTCTCCGCTGGGCCGTCGAGCGCGGTGCGGCGCAAGCCCGCGAAGACGTGACCGTCGACCACCCACAGCTTGTGATCCCAGCCGCCGTTGTCGACGAACTCCTGGGCCACGATCGGCTCGTCCGGCCAGTCCCGGGCCATCGTGCGCAGCGCGTCGAGGTCGTCGACCCGGGCAACCAGGTCGTGCCGGCGGCTGTGTCGGCTCTTGACCATCAGCGGGAAAACCGGGGCGGTCGCGAGCAACCGGGCGGGCGAGGCGAAGGCCGTGGTGGCCGGGAACGGCAGCCGGGCCGCCCAGGCGAGTTCGGCCATGCGTACCCGGTCCTGGCACGCCCGGGTGGCGGCCGCGGAGTTGAGCACCCGGGCGCCGTGTCGCTCGGCCCGCTCGGCGAACGCGAGCGCCTTGGCCGTGCGCGCCTTGAGCAGGTAGACGTCGGCGTTGATCGGGTGTCCGTCGGTGACGGTGTCGGGGTCGAGGGCGATCACCTCATGACGGAGCGTCAACAAGGCGTGCGCGTCCGCCAGAAGCGGGTGGTCGGGGCGATCGGTGACGAGGCAGATCCGCACGTGTGCACGCGCCCCGTCAGCCGACGTACGCGGGCGACGCGGCGTCGACGATCGCAGTCGTACCGGCGTGGGCGGGCGTGACCCCGGCCCTGGAGCGCAGCGACGTGCGGGCGACAGCGGTCGGCATCGTGGCCACGTTCTTGGCCACGGCCGTACCGACTCCCCTATCGACTCCGGCGTCGGCGGCCGCGAGGTCGAGCACCGCGCGGGCCACCCGGGCCACCCCGTCGGGCACACAGCGGAAACTCGGGAAGTCGTTGATGTCCACGACCATCGGTCCGTCCGGCCCCTCGATGATGTCCACGCCGAACAGGTCGAGCCCGAAGGCCTCACCGATCCGGTGCATCAGCGCGGCCGTACCGCTCGGCAACGGCACCCGGCTCTCCCGGACCGAATGCCCTGGATGCAGCGGCGATCGCCGCACGGTCGCGTGTAGTTCGCCGGAGACGCTGTACACCTTCAGGTCTCGACCCGCGTTCGGGACGTACACCTGGGCCAACAGCGGACCCTCACCATCGAGTTCCGAGCCCAATCGGGCCAGTTCCTCGGGCGTGGACACCAGATGCACGGCCCGCCCGGAGCTGCCGTCGGCCGGCTTGACCACGAGCGGATAGGCGTCGGCGGGAATCGAGGACAGCAACTCCGGCACCGCGGCGAAGTAGGTGACCGGCATCGGCAGCCCGTGGGCACGCGCGATCACCGCGGCCACCGCCTTGTCACGGACCGATCGGATCGCCCGCGCGTCGTTGATCGTGGTGAGCCCGAGCGCCGCCGCGGCTTCCAGCATGCTCAGTCCCGGACCGCCGGAGACCGTCTTGAGCACCCACGCGTCGTGCGAGCCGGCCCGGATCAGGTCGGACAACTCGATCAACGAGCTGCCGGGACGCACGATGTCGACGTGGTGCCCCCACGCATCGAGCTGGCGGACCACATCGAGCGGCATGCCATCGTGGCGGTAATGCTCCTCTACGAGGAACGCCAAGGCCATTTTCATCCGATATCCCCCCGGGACGGCCGCCGTTCCCCCATCCGGCAGAACATTGACGGCACAGCATG
Organism: Embleya sp. NPDC005575; assembly: GCF_040605455.1. NCBI lineage: Bacteria > Bacillati > Actinomycetota > Actinomycetes > Kitasatosporales > Streptomycetaceae > Embleya > Embleya sp. NPDC005575. Next base: position 64,883 of record NZ_JBEXCV010000002.1, read on the forward strand.
CCACGCGCACCGTGGACGACCGGCACACACCCCACCAAACTCCACGGGTGACCACCATCATGGGCCATTTGGGGGGTGATTCGTCATCAGGTCAAGAGTAGAGAGGAATCGGGTGCTCCGCTCGGGCGCCCGGCATAGAGCAGGTCAAGGCGTACGCCGGCCCAGGAGGGCCGAGGATGGGGCGGGGCGGGGCACGGTGGGGCGCAACGATCGGGCGGCGAGCGGGACCGAGTCGAGGCGTACGAGCAGTGCGGAGTGCGCCCCGGGTGGGTGGGGGCACACCGCGCCTGGTCGCCGGATCGGGCGCCGACGATGGCCGGGCGCACCGCGAAGGGCGGCCGGCGGGGGTCGCCGGCGACGGTGGGGCGCCTCGCTACGGCGGACCGATCACGCCGTGCGCGGGTCCGGGAATCGGCCCGGGATCGGTTCGGCACAGCCGCCGGAGCCACCGGTGATGCCGGCAGTACGAGAGTGGCCTTCGGGGCGTGGACGAGCGGCCACGCGGCGAGGCTCGCGCGGCCGGGCGGCCTGATCTGCAACCCTGCCTGATTGCACCCGATTTTGCCCGGTTCAACTGGGTCGGCCGGCCCACCAGGTGGTGCCCCTCGCACGCAACGCAGCCAGCCGCAACGTCACCGCGGGCGATGGCACCCGCGGACGAGGGCCTGCGCGCTTCCTGTCGTGGGCGGACGCCCGTCACACGAACAGGGGGTCGCCTACGGGCCGTTCGTGATGAACACGACGGCACGGATGCAACAGCCGTTCAGCACGGACGTTCAGCGCCGAGGACGCCCGGATGTTCGGGCCGGTCCCTCGCGCGGCCGAACACCCGGCGTACACCCCGCGCCTGGATCGGCCCGACCACCCGAGCGTGCCGTCCATACGGCACGGGCGCCCCGCCCATCACTGCGGCGACACGCGGACCGCCGACCGCAACCCACGGTCCGGCGGTCCACGCCAAGTCTCCATCGACGTCAGTAGGGCAGCGGACGCCCGGACGGTGTGCGCAAATCCGCCGGCGGCTGCGGCCGCGGGGAAACGGGGCGTTTGACGATCCTGATCCGCGTCATGGCCACGTCCTCCTGGTCGTCCCGGTATCCGGCGCAGTCGCCGTGGTGCGCGACGCGCACTACCTGCTCCTTCGATACCCACCCGGAGCACTCGAACCCTCACCCGAAGACGAACAACCCCTACATTCCTCTTCACCCACCCCCGATTTCCCCCATCAACCACCCGAATCGGCCCCGGACGACCCGAAAATCGAACGCTTCGGCGACCCCCGAAGGCATCGGATTCCTCGTCCCGGCACATTCCGACAGCGCCAACTCAGCCACGAACAACCGCACTTCCGACACCGCACTCGACGCCGGCTTCGGGGCTGCACCGGCGTCACAACCACCCGAACCCCGGCTGCGACCCGGGCGCAGGGGCATCGCCGCCGGCAGACTCGACGCCGGCGCCGGTCAACGCAGCCGTGGAGGCAACCATGAACGAGGTGCAGGCCCGCTGGGCCATCCAACGTTGGCAGGACACCGTCGGCGACCACTTGCACGTACACCTGATCCCGGCCCCGGCCGACCCTTCCGCTCCCGACAGCGAGTGGCGCATCTACCTTCCGGGCGACCCCACGGCCCGTACGGACGTCACGGACGACGTCGTCAAAGCGATCACGCCCGGCTGACGGTCAGGCGCGGCCCCCAAGCCCCCGTCGGCTCTCCGGAGCCGGTTTCGTGCACCTGCCCCCGACGGTCACCCGCGAGCCTCGCTCGGCAGCCGCCCGCAGCCCGATCCAGGCCGCGCCCGCAGCTCCGCCGGCGCCCCGCCACGCGCCGGCCACAACCGATCCGCCTGCGACCTCGACACCAGCACCCACCCACCGCTTGGCGCGCACCCGCCCCGACCCGCCCATTCCCGCATCCTGCCGCCGTACCCGATCCAGGGCGCCCTCACCGCCCCGCTCGACCTCGGCCGCCGCATCCGGGCGCTGTGAAGCGCAGACCCGCGCCCGGCCCCATCCCCGCCCGTTCCGGCCGTCCTTTCCGCCGCGAGGCGGCAACGCAAAGATCCCGCCCACCCTTTCGGGCAGGCGGGATCTCGGCACCCTCGTCAGCCGCGCGGCACGCTGCGCTGAGCCGTCTCGACAACTCCCGTGACATGGGCCGGAGTCATCTGCAGCAGCCCGCCGACCCGATCGAGCAACTCCCGCTCGGCCGAGCCGACCCCGCCCTCCGCCGCGGCGATCAGCGTCGCCCGGGTGAGCAGCCATTCCCGCCCCTGCGGCTGGAGTTGGTCGCCGAGCGGCACCAGCACGGGAGGCAACTCGAAGCCGGCACCCGCGAGATCCGCATCCAACTGCGACACCGTGTAGTTCTGCACCCCGGCCTCGACAACCGCGGCGGCGGCCACCGTTCGCGCCGCCGTGGACGGCGTACCCGAAACCCGCAGCATGCTCACCGCGAGCGCCCGCATTCCCTGTCCCAACAACTCGGACATCTGAGCACTCGTCGCACTCTGCAACACCGTGTCGTGGAAGGTCCCGCCACAGGTCGTGCACTCGACGTGCGTGCCCTGCTGCTTGAACGGAAAGATCGGAATGAAGAACAACGTGAACCAGCGCCGCGCCAACTTCAGGTGATACTGCCGGTCACCCCCACAGCGCGGGCAATGAAAGACGCCCTCGGAAAGCGTCTTGAATATGGTCTTGAAACCCCAAATAAGCATGTCCCCGACTCCCCGTCGTCACAGCAGCGGCCCCGATGCTCCCACACCCCGCATCCCCGCCCCCGCCCGGCACCCACTCCATCCGCGCACGTGGCGCGACCAGCTCATCACCCTCGGTCGTTCCGAATTCCAACCCACCGGGAAACCGAACACGGCCGAAAAGGCAAGCACCACCGAAAAAACAAAAGAACCCCTGTCGGACAGGGGTTCTCGCTTTCTTGCCGGTGTCCGAGGGGGGACTTGAACCCCCAAGCCCTTTCGGGCACTAGCACCTCAAGCTAGCGCGTCTGCCAATTCCGCCACCCGGACGAGTGGGCGCAGGGGTGGAGCCCTGCGTGCATCGCAAGGATAGCAAGGTTCGAGAGGGCTTTGCGACACGGTTACCTGTTGGTTGGTTTGACCGAGTCTCATGGGTGTTTTGTCGGGATCAGATGGTGGGTGTGGGTGGAGGTGTGGCGGGTGAACATCCTGGGAGGAGTCGATTCGGGAGGGGTTCCCATGCAGCTCGGCAGGCCGGTGGCGACGGGTGTGGTCGTGGAGCAGGCGACGCGGGTCGAGGAGGCGCGGGAGCGCGACGTGGCGGCGCCCGAGGTGAAGCAGGGTCAAGGAGACGATGCGCGGGCCTCGGGGGCGACTGCGGTGGAGGTGTCGTCGGGGGTCGCCGGGCGATGATCGGCCGGCGGCGGCTGCCCGAGGAGCGGCCGGGCGTCGCGCCCGTGGGGTTCAAGGTCGCGTCGCTGTTGTTGTCGGTGGACGGTGATCGGGCAAGCTTCGCCGGGGTGTCGATCGGGCGTGGCTCGCCGTACGACGTCGAGGCCGAGGCGCGTTGTGCGTACGGCCGCAGGCATCGGTCGCCCGCCGCCCGCTGCGACTGCGGGTTCTACTGTCTGACGGCCGAGGCGGACGCGCGCGGGCTGATGTGCGTCACCGAGTATCGGCACGCGGCGCTTCTGCGGGTGGACGTACTGGGCAGCTATATCCGCTTCGCACGCGGGTTCCGGTACAGCAGGCAGCGGGTCACCTCGGTGTGGGTCGGGGCCTGCGGGTGTGGCAATCCGGCCGAGTTGCTGGTCGACGCGGGTACGGGGATCGTGGGCCGGCGCGGCCTGGTCGGCGGCTGTACCGGGTGTGCGGCCGGGCGCGTGGGCTTGTCGTTCGGGTCGTACGCCCGCCTGGCCGGGGTGCCGGTCGCCGCCGACGCCAATCCGTATGTACGCGGCGAATACGAGCTCGTACCGCAGCTGGTCGCCGAGATCACCCTGCTCCAGGCCCGGCTCGATCGCTGTCAGGAGCAGCTCGGCCGGCTCCTCGGGTCGGATTCCTGAGGGCGCGGCCGAGCGTGGGCGTCGAGGACGAGTGGGTCCGAAGTGGTCTCGGCGGAGGTGGTCGGGCCGGCGGAAGTGCTCGGACCGGCGGAAAGGGCCGGCGCGGGTGAGCGGGCACGACGAGGCGTCCGGGTCCCGGGTCCGGGCCCTGCTGTGGGGTTTGGGGCTGTTTCTCGGCACGGTCGGGTTGGTCCTGCTGGACTTCACGCTCGTGCTCGCGGGCTACTGGAACGCCACCCGTGACTGTCTGGAGCGGTGGGGTTGTCGGGAACCGGCGGTCGGGCCGGCCGACGGGTCACTGGTGGCGTTCGGGACGAGTCTGCTCGCACTGTTCCTGGTCACGGTGTCCACGGCGCTGTCCGGCGCGGCGGGGCTGCGCGGCGTGCGGCAGTGGCTCGGTCTGGTCACCGTCGCCGGTCAGCTGATCGGGATCACGATCGTGGTCGACGCCACGGGCTGAACGGGAAGCATCTCCCGGGCCCACCTGTTCTCGCTCGTGTGACCGAGATGGTGAGTACGAGAGCGACATCGACCGGGTTCGCGACCGCGGCCGTGGGGGCTTCCCCGCGCACCGACAACGGCGCCGGCCCCGAACCGCGGCACGCCTCGGGCCCACCCACCGACTCCCGAATGCCCGAGGGCGTCCTGGACGTCGTGGTGATCGGTGCCGGCCAGGCCGGCCTGTCCGCGGCCTACCACCTGCGCCGCTCCGGCCTGTCCTTCGTCGTGTTGGACGCCGACGAGGGGCCGGGCGGAGCCTGGCGGCACCGGTGGCCCACACTGCTGATGGAGGCCGTACACGGGATCCACGAGCTGCCGGGTCTGCCGGTTCCGGAAATCGACCCGGCGCGGCCCGCGTTCGAGGCGCTGCCCGAGTATTTCGCCGGCTACGAGCGCGCTTTCGACCTGGACATCGTGCGCCCGGTCACGGTGACGGCGGTGCGCTCGACGCGGGGCGCTTCCACGGGGGCCGGTTCGGCACAGGGCGGTTCGGCACAGGGCGGTTCGGCACGGGCCGCTTCGACACCGGCCTCCCCCGCCGACCTGCTGGTCGTCGAGACCGACCATGGCACCTGGACCGCCCGCGCGCTGATCAACGCGACCGGGACGTGGCGCCACCCGTTCATCCCCTTCTACCCGGGCGCCGCCGAGTTCCGCGGCCGGCAGTTGCACACCGCGGACTATCGCGGGCCGGCCGAGTTCGCGGGGCAGCATGTGGTCGTGGTGGGCGGGGGTACGTCCGCCATCCATGCGCTCGCCGAGATCGCCGAGATCGGCACCACGACGTGGGTGACTCGCCGGCCGCCGGTGTTCCGGAACGGCGAGTTCAGTGCCGAGGTCGGACGGTCCGCGGTCGCCCGGGTGGAGGAGCGGGTCCGGGCGGGCCTGCCGCCGGAGAGCGTGGTGGCGGTGACCGGGCTGCCGCCGACGGCTGCGGTGCGCGCCGCGCGAGAGCGCGGGGTGCTGACGCGACTGCCGATCTTCGATCGGATCACTGCTCTCGGTGTCGCGTGGGCCGACGGCTCCTCGGTACGCGCCGACGCCATCCTGTGGGCGACCGGATTCCGCGCGGCACTCCGCCATTTGGCACCGCTGGACCTGCGCGAGCCCGGGGGCGGCATTCGGATGGAGGGTACACGCACCGCGCGCGACCCGCGCATCCACCTTGTGGGGTACGGTCCTTCGGCAAGCACGATCGGTGCCAATCGGGCCGGCCGCGCTGCCGTGCACGACCTGAAAACACTGCTCTCCACCGGGAGCACCGCTCACATCGCTGCCTGACCCGGGCCCGTTCGCAAACCCCGTACACGCAGCACCACAGGGTTCGTCCACGCAGACGCACCACCGCACACGCCCGCACACGATTCACCGCACGTCCCCGCAAAATCGCATCACCGTACGTGTCGAAGCGCCCGTCGACGTCACTCTCCGCACATGCAAAGGATCTTGCGCCGGCGACGCCGATGCGGCATAACAATGATCACGCAACGGGTGGGAGACCAGGTGCCGCAGGATGTGCTGTTCTCGATTCCGTTCGAGGCCCCGATCAGTCCGTACCTGGACCAGGCCCGGAGCCGTCATCTCGACTGGGTCCGCGCCCGCGGCCTGATCCGCACCGATGCGGGCCTGCGCGAATACACCTCCTGGGACCTGCCGGAAGCGGTCGGCCGCACCTACCCACACGCGTCGGCCGACGACCAGTACATGCTGATGAACTGGTTCTCGCTGGCCTTCCTCTTCGACGACGACTGCGACGCCGACCCGGACGCCGACGCCCGCACCAGAGCCGATGCCGGCACCGACACCACCCCCGACAGCACCGCCGGCGCCCGCCCCCGCACCCCCGAACGCCCGGACCGTGTCGCCGAGATCGCCCGCGAACTGATCACCATCCCGTTCCGCGAACCCGGCACCCCGCCCGATCTGCTCTCCCCCATCACGCTGGCCTGGTCCGAGGTCTGGGCCTCGATGTCCGACGGCACCTCGGTGACCTGGCAGAACCGCTTCGCAGCCAACTGGGCCCGGTTCCTTGCCTCGCACGCCTCGGAACTGCGGATGAGTGCCGCACGCGGCGTCCCCGATCTGGACAGCTACCGGGTGATGCGCCGCAACACCGCCGGTATCCCGCACTCCCTCGACGCGATCGAACGCAGCCGCAGGTTCGAAGTGCCCGCCCAGATCCAGGCGCACCCGCTGATGCGCCGACTGCGCGAGGCCGCCACCGACACCATCGCGTACATCAACGACATCCAGTCGCCGGGCCGCCGGGGCCGCCGGGTCGCCTCGCACAACCTGGTCGCGGTCCTGCGCGACCGCCTCGACTGCTCGTACGACACCGCGCTGCGCGAGGCGACCAGGATGACGTACGAGCAACTCGACACGTTCATGACCCTCCAGGCGTACATGCCGCAGATCTGCGGCGAACTCGGCCTGGGCACAACCGAACGCACGGCCGTGGAGATGAGCGTCGAGGGGATGCGCAACTGGATCCGCGGCTACTACGACTGGGGCCTGCGCTCGGGCCCCTACACCGTGCCGGACGCGATACCGGACGAGCCGGTACACGGCTACGCCCAGGACGCGCAGCACCCGGCGACCGCACACCTGCGCACCCGCTCGGCCTGACCCGGCGTCACCGCCCCTCCCCGTACGGCCGTTTCCACCTGGTCAAGACGCCGACCGGCGGCCATCCGAGCGGTCGCTGTCGCGCCTTGACGCCGAACTCACTGCGGCGGCCCCGGATCCGCGTGTGCGGCCCGGGCCATCCACCCCTGGGTCTCGATCGAGATGACGTTCTCGCATCGCTCCACGAAGCGCGCCTCCTCGGCCGGGTCCAGCGGCATCCGCGCCATCCGGTCGTCGCGCAACCGGCGCAACTGCTCAGCGGTGCGCGCGAACGAGATCAGGTTCTCCTGGTATCGCGCGCCGTATCCGTAGAGCATCACCGACGCCGAGACCGTGGTGACCACCGGCACCCACGCCCCGAGCCGGGCGCCGTCCGCCGTACCCGCCACCACCGCCAGGGCCATGCCCGTGAGCGCCAACACGAACTCGGCGAACCGGATCCGGGTCAGTCCGCGCCGCATCCGCGCCACCCGATCGCGGTAGTACCCGTCCGCCTGCACGTCGATCCGCTCCCGCACGTAGCTGTCCACATCGCTCACCGCCGGCGGCGGCGGATCCGCCGCCGGATCCAACTGCGGGAGCTCGGCCGACAGTTCACTCGCGTCGTCCTCGAAGAAGGCGCGTCGCGCGGACAGGGCCGCCCGCCGCTCGGCCTCGCCGCCCGCGTACGGATCACTCGACGTCAAGTAGAGGTAGACCTCGCTCTTGAGGCCCTCGCTGACCGAGCGCAGCCGCGTCCACGCCTCGATCCGGGCCGGTTGCAACCGCAGCGACGTCACCAGCGGAACCAGTCCCACACACAGCGCGCCGATCAGGGACAACACCTTGCCCGGATCACCGTCCGTCTGCGTGCCCGCCGTTGCCAGTATCGCGCCGGACACCCCGAGAACGAGCCGGACCAACCGCCACCGCTGCACCGAGGCCTTGGCCGCGGAGGCCGCGAGCGACCATCGGCGCTGCGCGCGCCAGGTCTGGGCCAGGACCGGATCCGTACCGACGGTCACGCGGGCCTCCAGGGTGGGTTCGATGGTTCCGAATGCCCGGCCAGTTGCATCGCCCGGCCGTGCGTACGCTTCAACTCCCCTTCACCGGACAGCGTCAACGGCGTCAGCTCGGTCACCTCGGCCGAAGAGCACGCGCCCGTCCGGTCGGTGACGAACAGCAGCAGCAGGAGCGGGAACGCCACCTGCAGTTCGCGCACCAACGCCGCATCCGGCAGGTGCCGGATGACCACCACGATCGGCCCGGCCTCCTGCGTATGCGCCTCGACCACGTCCCGGAACCCGGCCTCGCCCTCCAACTCCGGGTCGTGATAGCCGTCGTAGTCCAGGTAACCGGCCACCCGGTCCCGAATCGCGGCGATCAAAGCCGCCGGCATCCCGGTCCCGGCCGGCATCGTGACCTCCAAGTGCGGCCACGGACGGGGGTGTCCGCTCGCTCGGAGCAGGTAGGCCCGCAGGGTCCCGCCCCGGGTCGCGGCGAGCACCGCGACCCGGCCATCCTCGCGCAGGCGCAACGCGCCCAACTGCGCCGCGGCGACCGTGGGCACCCGCGCGTACACGACGCTGAGGTCGGCCACCGTGCCCGCCGGCCCCGGCCGCAGCACCGGCAGCACCTCGCCCAAGGCCCGTACCAGTGGGTCGGGTTCGCGCCGAGGCGCCGGGGCCCGCTCGGTCAGCAGCGCCTCGCTGAGCCGCTCCCGCAGCACCTCGCGGTCGAGCCGCCCACGCACCCCGAGCAGATCCGCGGCGGCTCGCAGTCGCTCCTCGTACGCCTCGGCCAGCGCATACGTCACGGCGTTGCGGGTGGGCGACGAACGGTCCAGGTGCCACAACCGGACCTGGGCCAGATCCGCACGCAGCTTGACGGGCAGCCGGTTGCCGGCGATCTCGTCGTCGGCCCAGTCACACATGTCCACCTCGCCGAGGTGGATCGCCTTGAGCGCGCTCGCGGCCAAATCCGCGCGCCGTACGTCAGGCAACTTCAGTGCGATGAAGCGGTATCGCGCGTCCGCGCGGCGCCTGCCGTCGGCGATGCTCGCCTCGTAGCCGACGTTCGCCGAATCCAGCGCGTGCTGCGACAACAGCAGCACGGTGGCCTGGCTGCCGTGCAGTTCGACCGCGATCTCCTGCTGCCACCCGTCACCGCTGCGCAGGAAGTCCTTGTCGTACACGGCCTCGAAGCCCTCGGCCGCCAACTGCTCGACCAGCGCGTCGCGTGCGTCCAGGCAACGGCAGCAGACCTGTCCGGGCTTGGCCCGGGTGCTGTGGCTGATGAAGATCCGCGGGCGTGGCACCGGTACGGCGCCACGCGGGTCGGGGAGGTGATGGATCGTCACGGGCGGCTCGCGTAGAGCTCGTCGGTCGTCAGCAGGCGGAACCAGCGGTATTCGTCGGGGGCGAGGGGGATCATCGTCGGCGATCCACCGCCGTGCGTGCGCGGCGGGGACGGCCCGGCGAGGTCCAAAAGATCCACCAGGCTGCCGGGTGGCAGGCTGGGAGTGGTCAGCGCGACGGTGGCTCGGCGTGGCCCGAGGTTGGCCACACACACCACGAACTCGTCCTCGTATCGCCGCAGCAGTGCGATCACGTCCGCATGCGAGGAGCCCAGCCGGGTCACGGTGCCTCGGGTCAGTGCCCGCTCCCGCCTCCGCGCGCGCAGCAGGGCTGCGACGGCTTCGCTCGCGGGCCCCCTCGGCGGCTCGGCGACGGCCCGAAGGCCCGGCAGCGCGAGTGCGATCGAGGCCGACGCGCATACGTGGGCCGGATCCTCTTCGGGGCCGGCCCCGAGCTCCACCGCCCAGTTCGACGCCGCGTGCTCGATGGGTTCACCGGCCGCCAGACGCGCCGATGCCCGTCGCCACGATCGGCTGCCCCGGTCCAAGACGAGATGGCAACACTCGTCGCCGGCTGGTGATATCGAGTCGTCACTCGCTCCACGATCGAGCACGAGTACCCGTCCCGGGTGCTCGTCCACCAACCGCCGGAGCGACCGCAGGAATTCCACCGCCGCGAGGTCCAGGACCGTCGAGTTCGGTATGCCTTCGCTCGCCGGCGGCACCGACACGCACACACCTGCGGCCCCGGCGGCGAGCAGTTCGGCGCAGCGGCGCAACAAGCCCGGTGTCCGCTCGCGCCGGATCTCGTCCGACGCGGGCTCGACCGGCAGTTCGACCAGCACCTTGACCCCGACCGCTCCAGCCGTGCGCAGAAACCCCGACGCCGCGTCCGACCCGATACGCACGGGCTGCGTGCGATCCATCGGGAAGAGCACACGTACGCAGTCGATCCCGGCCCGCCGCAGCGATTCCGGGTGGGCGCCGACCGCGGGCCCGGTGGGCATCGTGCCGACCAGCGTGTCCAGCAGCCATCCCGTATCCGGCTCGGGCCTGCTCGGCGTCAGCAGCATGCTCCGGCCGTCCCGGTCCCGCAGTTCGATCGGGCCGCCCCGGCCGACCACGGTGAACGCCCACAGGCTCGCGGCCGAAACGCTCACCGCCCGGAACAGCAGCGGCACTTCGCGCATGTGCCCCGACATGCCGGGACCGTCCCAGCGCAGCAGCCGGCCCTCCCGATCCACGCCCGCGGTTCTGGATCCACCGCCGCGGCTGATCGCCAGGGACGCGATATCCGAGGTGAGGCCACCGCCCCGGACGACATGGGTCGCGTCGGGAGTCGGCATCAGCACCAACTGCGGCCCGGTTTGCGCGTACAGCAGCGGTCGGCCGCCACGGCCACTGGTGATCGCCGTCACCGGCAACGCGTCGGCGGGTGCCTCATAGCGGATCGGATCGCCGCTCGCCAGGTCGATGACCTGCGGATCCGCCCTGCCGCTTACGATCACCAGCTCCGACAACTCGGCGTTGACCCAGATTCGCAGACCCGGTTCGGCCGAGCGGGACAAGAACGTCGGCGGCTCGGCCGGCGCGTCCGCGCGCAGGACACACACGCCGTGCTCGTTCGCCACGATCACCCACAGGGTGCGCGACGAGGGGCGGGGCGTGGCGACGACCGCGTCCCGGATCTGCCCCATGCCGCCGAAATAAGTGACTTCCTGCCCCTGGGTGCGAACGACCGTCAACGTTTCCCCGGTTGCCAGCAGGACCGTCCCGGAGCGGTCGTCGGCGCGCAGCAGGCGGGGGCTTCCGCGGAGTTGCACAGTGCGGCGCACCGTGTCGTGCCGCAGGTCCAGTTCGGGCCCGTTCCGCGACCGGCGCAGCACCGCCCTGAGATGCCCGTCCGCCAGCACGCCCGAGGCTCCGAACACCACCTCGGTGTTGATGAGTCGGCGGCCCGTCCGCAGGTCCTGATCGGCGGTGGTGGCGGGCAATTCGGCGAACACCGCGACCGGTACCCGCACCGTCTCGGTCGCCCCCACCTCCACCGGGTATCCATGCGCGACGGCCTCACCCGGTCCCGCCAGTTCGACCCGCACCCGTTCCCCGCCGGGCACTTCGAGCACTCGCGAGCCCGACTCGGGTGGCCGGCTGAGGACCAGGCCGTCGTCGTCGAACCGTACGCCCAGTTCCACGTGGCCGCGCACCGCAGCCCGAGCCGCGGCGACGCCCGCCGGCCCGTGTCGGTCGAGCACCCACTGCGGCGGGTCAACGGCCAGCCGGGTCGCTGCCGAGATCAGCAGCGCGCGGGCGAGAGGGCCGGCCGCGAGCACTCGGGGCAACCTGGGCAGGAAGTGCACCAGCCAGCGGGCCAGATCCTCGGCCGAGGTGTCGTCGGGCGCGCCGGCCGCGATCGCGTCGGCGAATCCGGCCAGTTCCGCCCCCGCATCCGCGTCCGGCACACCGGCATCGGCCAACGCCAGCCGCGTATAGCGACGGACCAACTCCGGCGCCTCGCGCTGCAATTCCTCGGTCAACGCGCACACCGCGCGCCATCGCGCGCGATCTCGAACCAGTTCGTGTCGCATCCCGGCGGCGTACAGCGGATCGAGCACCACCGCCCGGGCGTCCGCGGACTCGACCAACGGCGAGAACCACAGGTCCGCCTCCAGCCCGACAGCACTGGCCGGGACGAACTCCAGACGGGCCCGCCGAACGAACGCCGTGGTGGCATACGGAACCAGACACAGGGCTTGGGCGAGCGTATACAGGGCTGGATCGGCGGCGGCCAACTCGCGCAGCTGGGCGAGTTCCGCCGACCCGTCGGGTTCGCCGTACCCGGCCCGCTCGGCGGCAACCGCGCGCCGGGCGATCGCAGGCACCGGTTCCGTCACCGCGGCACTCCCTCCCGCGCTCGCCGACTCTCCCGCCACGCCGCTCGAATCGAGGTGCGCCGATCCAGCGGTATCAGCGCCACCCGCCGCCGGAGTGTCCACGGATGCGCCCACGCCTCGTACGGCGTCAGGCACACCACCGGACATCCGGCCCGGCGTACCGCGTCGAGCCAGTCCCGCCATTCGGCGAGCCCGGCCGCCGAGGCGCCGCTGAACGGCAATCGGCGCAGGCCAAGATCCGACACCACAACCACGGGCGTACCCGCGGTCGGCGCCCGGTAGGCCACCCGCCCGCGCCGCCCCACCGCACGCACACCGCGCCACGGAGTGCCCTGGAACCGCAACACCTCCACCCGACCACGCCCGACCACGGCATCCGCGAGTTCGCGCAGCCATCGCTGGTCGGCCCGGAACGGCAGCATGGACTCGGAGCCGTCCAGCACGAGTTGCATGCCGAGTCGGGTGGTCGGCCGGGGCCGGAAGGGCAACCTGCGCACCGGTGAACGATGGGCCACCGCACGAACCAGCGCGCGATCGTCCAGGACTCGACCGAATACGTCCGTCGATGCCGCCGCAAGCATCACCCCCGGCGCCCAACGCACCGCCCACGGCGGCTCGGGCGGACCGTCGCCCACGCCGGGGTCGAGCAACCGCCGTACGTCCAACGAAGCCGACTCGGCCACGCCGCCCGTGTCGCCGCCGTCGGTCGCGGCGCCCGCGCCGGACGATCCACCCGCACCCTCCATACCCCGCGCCGGCCCACACAGCGTGAGCACCGAGCAGCCGCCGTCCGCCTCGCGCGGTGGCACCATCGCGGATCCCGGGGCCGTCGGGACCGGTTCGGTCCAGGCTGCGGGCTCCGGGCCGTCATCGCCCCACTCCGTCGACGGCTCCGCCGCGGTTCTCGCCCCCGCCTCCGGGTCCCGCGCGCCGGCCAAGCCCAGCATCCGGGCGATCTGCGCCGCCACCTCGACGTCGGTGACCTCCAGCGCGACGATCGCCCGGACCAGATCGCCGAGATGGACCTGCCCCCGTCCCGCGCTCACCCGTGCGGCCTCGCGCTACCTCGGCCCTTGCTCAGGGCGACCTCGACAATCAGGTCCCAGGTGTGGCTGCCGGCGGTGACGCCCAGCTCGTGGCATGCCCGCAGGGTGTCGAGGAATTCGGCCGTGCTCGGTCCGGCGAACGACGCGGACTCATTCGCGATCTCGAGCAGATGGTCCGCCACCTGCTCGGCCATCGATCCGTCGTAGTCGGCCCCGAAGTGGCTTCGCGCGACCTGCAACAGGTGCGTCCGGTCCGGGGCTTCGAGGGACAACAGGATGCAGCGCCGGACGAACGGCGCGGGCAGCTCCCGCTCGTTGTTGCTGGTGATCACGACGAGCGGTTCGGCGCCCGGTCGCGCCCGCACCTCCTCGCCGTCCGGCCCGGTGAACCGCAGCGTGTCGAGCGGCACCAGCAGGCTGTTCGGCAGATCCGGATCGGCCTTGTCGATCTCGTCGATCAGCACCACCGACTGCGGCGCGGGCCCGGTGTGCCTGCCGTACGCGGGTTCGTCGGGCGGTTCCCCCGCGTGCCCGGGCACGGTCCGATACGGGTCGAACGCCTTCCACAGCACGCCCTGCGCGCAGTAGGCGCCGATCGTCGGCGCGACCTCGCGGATCTGCGCGTCGTTGAGCCGACGAAGCGCGTCGAAGCGCCAGAGCAGGTCCTCGGGTTCGGTGCGCGCGGTGATCACCTCGGTGTGGCAGACCCGCCCCAGGTGCCGTGCGACGTTCGGCGCGAGCGTGGATTTGCCCGATCCTGGCGGCCCGAACACCAGTAGCGGTCGGCGGGTCGCCAGCGCGACGTTGACGGCGAGCACGATCCGCTCGTCGTCGAAGACGTACACGCCGTCGTCCACCGCCGCCGCACCGTCCCCCGAAAGCGGTGCGGATGATCCGGGAAGCGGCTGGAACGGGTCGAACGCCATGGCTTTGGGCACGGTTCCAGTGTGCCGTCCGACCGGGTGGCCCGGTACGGATTCCGTGGCAAACGCTCCCGATCCGAGCCCGGATCGGTCCCCGCAGCGCCCGGGTTCGGTCCGAAGAGGGTCGGCACCGCGGCCCGATGCGATGCCGACCCGGTCACCGGTGCGGACCGATTCGCGTCGGCGCTCCGGACCGACCCGGTGTCCAGTCGCCGCCGAACCGGCGTCGAGCCGGTGCCGAGGCGGGGTCGAGCCGCTGCCGAGCCGGCCTCGCGTCTGACAGGATCCGATGCCGTGCGGATATCTCCGATCCATCTCGACGAGGACACCGCGGGCGTGCTGCGTCGCGACTTGCCGGTGATTGCGGGCACGTTCGTGCTCACCGGTGGCGCGATGGTCTGGCGGGTCGGCCTCCAGGCGGTCCTACCCGCCTTCCTCGCCTTCGCGTTGCTCGCGTCGGCGCTCGTGGTGTGCGACGCGCGCTTGATGCGGTTGCCCGACCCGCTGACCTTGCCGGGATATCCGCTGCTCGCTGCGCTGTTGCTGATCCCGCTCGATGGGGACGCCTACGTCCGTGCGCTTCTCGCGATGGCCGCGGCGTACGCCCTGCACCTCGTGCTCGCGCTGTGTGGCGTCGGGATCGGCCTGGGCGACGCCAAGACCGCCGGTCTGGTCGGCCTGGTCCTGGGCTGGTTGTCCTGGGCCGCGCTCGTGCAGGCGCTGGTGCTGGCGTACGTATGTGTGGGTCTGTACGCGATCGGGCTCGCCGTGAGCAGGCGCGCCGGCCGCGGCAGCGTGGTGCCGTTCGGGCCCTTCCTGCTCGGCGGCGCGGTGCTCGTCGTCCTCATGCGCGGTGCGTGATCGGGCCCGGGCGATTGCGCGTGCCGCAGGTTCGAGCGGGTGGGCGGACCGGTGACTCACGTCGATCCGCCCACCGGCCGATCAGTCGTCCAGCAGGTCGCGCAACAACTCGACGGTGAGCGGCTCGGGTTCCGCGCCGAGGCCGGCGAGCAAGCCGTCCAGCCGGTCCACGTAGTAGTCCAACTCCGCGCGATCGCCCGTTATGTGGGTGGCCCGGAACATCGTGCGATAGAGCATCTGCGACTCGGGGCACACGACCAGACCGACCGAGCAGGCACGCTTGGCGGACTGCGGGTCCTGATTGTCCAAGTGATATTCGGCCAGGCGGGCGGCGACGTCGACGATTTCGGCAATCATCTGCTGCCGGAACGGCTCGGCCCAGACATAGCGGCGCGGACCCACCCCGTCGAACGGCGCGTCGCGCACTATGTCCAACGCCCTCGCATAGTCCATCGCCACCTCGTGACTCCCGTACAGGCCGGGCGCCGCCAGTTGGCGGAAGCGGAACCAGTCGCATGCGAAGCCCGGCCCGAACGCGTAGCCCCCGCCGCCGACCGCGGCCGGCAGGTGGCTCGTACCGTCCTGGCCGGTGCCCACCCAGCGGCGCAGTTGACTGATCGCCGAGTTGCGCGCGGTGGCGGTGACGCCCAGTGGCCAGACGGCGGCGTCGAGTTCGGCCGGCGGGCGACCGGGGTGCAGCGCGATCCACGCGGCGAGTTCGGTCAGCCGGGCGCGGCGGCCGTGCTCGACCTCCTCGCCGACGCCGATCAGGTCGACCTGACCCAGTATCCGAATCTCCGGGTAGGTCGGCGCGAAGCCTTCCGAGAGTTGCCCGGGCGCGGCCGGGGCCTCGGCGGGCAGCGCGGCGACCGGCGGCGCGACGTCCCAGGTCGAACCCACCTCCGGGGCTTCCGACGCGGCCGAGTCGGTGTCCGGCGCGACCACCAGGAACATCCCGGAGTCCTCGGTGGTGAGGCCCTCCTGCACCTGCCCCGGCGCACCCCAGTACTCGGCGGACGGCATCTCGACGCCGCCCGCGGCGCCCTGGGCCGGCTTCGGCGGCGCAGGCTCCGGGTCGGTCGACGCCGGTGCGGTGCGCTCGCGCTCCCGGCCCTGCATCAGGTCGACTTCGTCGTCCGGACCCAAGACCTGGACCCCCGGGCCGGTGAGCACGTCGGCGCGGACACCCCCGTGTCCGTTGGCGGCGTGTGCCGGGTAGGCCGCGTAGCCGCCCTCCGGGGCGTCCTCGGCATCCCACGGCGGGGCTTGTTCTGCGATGTTGGTCCGGGCGTCGATCGGCACTGCTGTTCCCTCGTCCGGGGCCTCTGCGGCCGCCGCCGGATCCGCCGGGCGTCCGGCTTCCTCGGCGGATGCGTAGGGGTGGTCCTCGGGATCGTCCACCCCTTCGAGTCCTGTTTCGTCGTGCCCGTCGTCCGACATCGACCGTTCGTCGACCAACGGGTCGCGCACGGCCGCCTGGTCGGGATCGACGGGCGCTCCGAACACCGGTTCGCCGAGGGTCGTATCCGCCGGGTCCGCCGCGTCGGACACCGCTGCCCCGAACACCGCGTCCTCCGACGCCGGTTCCCCGTGATTCGATGCGACTACGACGGCTTCCCGGACGTCCGGCTCGGCGTACACCGAACCGGCACGGACCGACCCGTCGGCGGTCGGCTCCTCGAAGGATGGCGGCACCGGCGCTTCACCGCCATATGGCGGATGCGGGTACGGCGGTTCCGCATACGGCGGTTCGGCATATGACTGCCCCGGGTACGCGGGCTCCGCACCGGCCTCGGCAGCGGGTCGCGCATCGGCCTCCGGCCCCCCGGCTCCGCCCGGCTCGGCATACGTCTGCGGCCCTGCGAGGTCCGTTTCGTCCGGGACCACCGTCGAGGTCTGGAACAGCCGCGGCTCGTCGACACGTTCGGCCGGCGCGGCCTGCTCCTGGTCGTACTCGTGCGGGTCGTCGGGCAACCAGGGCAGCGGCAGCGAGCCGGTGTCCTCCGGTGATCCCACGCGCCGCTCGATCCGCTCCGGCGGCGCCAACGGCCGTCCGGTTACCGGATAGACCGCGGCGCCCCAGGCGCCCGAGCCGCCCCGGCCGTCCGCATTCGACACCGGCGCCGTGAAGGCCCGTTCGTCCGGCTCGGGATCGGTGGGATCAGGCTGGTAGTAGCCGGGGGGCGCCCCGGCGCCGGCGTCCACGTCGGTCGCGGTGCCGCCGCCCATCCTGGCGGGTCGCTCCATCCCGCCGACCGCGGACCATGCGGCCGAGGAGATGCTGCCGCCGGCCGCTCCGGCACCCACTTGCACGGGTTCCGGTTCGTGGTCGGCTCGCTGCCCCGGGATCAGCACCTCGTCGGCGGGCACGCCGTCCAGATCCTTGGAGATGGTGAACATGCTCACCAGCGCCTGGTACTGGGGGTCTTCGAGGCGCTGCACGTGTACGTCGGTGTTGATCCGACTGGGCGTCACCACCCCCGGCACCGTGGGCAGTCGGGTCACGCCGAGCCCGCTGAGCCAGGGCTCGGAGTGGATCGGCGCGATGATCGCGGCGGCTGCCCGCGGGTAGGTGTTGGTCAACCGCTGGATGTGCGGCACGTGCGCCTCGGTCAGCGGCTCCAGGGACAGCACGATCTCCGGAGGCCAGGTGTCCGGCAGGATGCCCTTGGTGCGAGCCTGGCGCGGCGAGGTCAGCTTGGCGTCGTCGAGCAGCCCGACCACCTCGTCGGACCAGGTCGCCAATCGGCCCAGGGCCTCGTCCAGCGAGTAGGCGTACCGCAGTTGTTGTCGGCCCTCGCGTTCGACGTCGCGCAGTTCGCGGCCGAAGCCGACCACCGTCACGCACAGGTCGTCGCTCCACACGTTGGACAGCAGCTCGACCGCCAGCGCGCGCAGCACTGCGAGATTGTCCTCGCCGGAGCCATCGGTGAGTCCGACCACGCCGAGTGATTCGAGATCGATCAACAGCTGCCGGCCGTCGTCGGTTTCACCCAGTACCGCAAGCGCGGGATAGGGCGCAGGCACGTTGGCCGCCGCGCTGGTGTGCAGCAACTCGGCGTCCGCCGGGCAGGTCCAGTGCATGTGGTCGCCGTGCACCGCCTCGAAGGGGTACAGCGGCGGGGACGGCGCGGCCAGATGCAGTTCGAGTCGACGGTCGGTCAGCTGCACCGAGTCGATCAGCGGCAGGGTGCGCCCGGTGTCCGACATCCGGGCGCACAGCGTCCGGAGTGTGCGGTCGAACAGGTCCAGCGCATCCGGGGTTTCGGTCGCGCGCAGTTGTTGTTCGAGGTCGGCGGCCTCCGGCGCGGGCATCGCGATGCGGCGGCCGTCCCGGCGTACCGACTGCTGGAGCCGTCGGCGCACCAGCAGTGCGCCCAGCACCGCCGCGGCGCCCACCGCTCCCAGCGCAATGGCACCGATCGGCACCGAACGCTCGTCGCCGCTCGTGCTCGGCGCCTCGGCCCGGCTGCCGGTGGGATTGGTGTTCTCGGTCTTCTGCTTCGGCGCCTCGTTCGACTTGGCGGGGGCGCTCGGCGTGGTGATCGGGTCCTGCTTGGCGATCTGCGGTGGGGTCTCGACGAACGGCTTCTGTTGCTGGGCGGGTGGTTGTTGCTGGTGCGGCGCCTGTTGCCCAGGATCCTGTTGCTGGGGAGCCTGCTGTTGTTCCGGCGGCTGTGGGCCTTGTTGCTGTTGCGGCGGCTGTTGGGCCTCGGTGCCGCCGGCGCCCGGGATGGACAACGTCCAGCCGGGTTCGATCGCATTCGGGTCGGTAAGGGCCGAGCCGCTCGACTGCGGCTGGTCCTTGTTGGCGGCGAAGATCTCCGGGTAGCGGTCGCCGTCGCCGAGCAGTTCCTCGGCGATGTCCGAAAGGGTGTCGCCGGGCTTGACCGTGACCGTCTGCGGCAACGCCTTCTTGTCGTCGCGCTGGGCTCCGGGCCCGGTCTCGGGAGCGTGTGCCGCCTTGACCTCGGCGGGCGGCGCCGCATTCGCCGGCAGCGCGAGCACCCAGCCCACCTCGACGTAGTCCGCCGAATCGAAGAGCTGACCGTTCGCCATCCTCTTGCCCTCGTTGAGCTTGGCGATCTCCGTCCACCGTTTGCCGTCGCCCAGGCGCTCCTCGGCGATCGTCCACAACGAATCACCGCGTTGCACGGTATGTGTGGGCCCGGCGCTCGGCCCGGGATCCTGTACCCGGACCGGGATTTCCTGCTCCACGACCCGGCTGGGCGCACTCGCGGTACTCTCCGGTAGCTGCGGCGCGGCCTGCGCCTGTCCCGCCGCCAGCGCGGTACCGGTGGGCAACAGCAGCATGATGCCGCCGATCAACGCACCGGCCGCCTTCTGGCTCCAGCCCAGGCCGCGAATCCGCGGCGCGGACAACCCCCGTACCTGGGCCGGAATTTCCACCACGACGGAGATCGCGAAGCACAACCACGCGATCCACGCGATGATCGCGAGCGCCGCGATGAAGCCGCTCCCGTCGTCTGGTGCGGTGAGGATCTTGGTGACCTCGTCCAGTGCGGGTAGTCGCTGCGGCAGCAGTGTCGTGGTTGCCACGACGAGCAGCGCCGGCAGGCCGATCAGCAGGGCGAGCAGCACGGCGAGGCTGACCAGGCCGCGCACGAGGTCGAAGAGGAAGCGGCCGAATCCACGGCGCCTGCCGTGGTCGTCACGGCTGCGAGCGTGCGCCCCGGGACCGGAACCGGCGCCGGGACGAGGGCCTTGGGTAACGGTCACGGTGCGTCCTCCGGGGCTTGGATCCCATGGACGAGCCCGGCACGGGCATGGCCTTTGACGGTGACGGTGGAGACGCCGAAGAAGGCGGCCACCTTGGTGTTGTATTTGAGGGTCACAAAGACTTCGATGCTGCGGCCGTCGAGAGCAACGCTGACTTCGGGTTCGGGTTCCACCGCCGTTTTGGCGAGGTAGTCGAGCGCCGCCTTCTTGGCAAGTTCCTCGGGCACCACGATCGCCGTCCCCGGAATGGCTTTGGTGGGGTCGATCGCCTGCCCGGCGGCGCGGGCGGCCTCCTGTGCGAAGGCGTCGGCCTTGGAGTCCGTACGCAATTTCCCGCCGCCGTCGATCACCAGCCCGACGAGCAGAATGATCACCGCCATCATGATCGCGAGCATGATCGCGAGCGATCCCCGGTCGCCGGGCTCGGGAGTAACGCCTCCGTCGCGCGGACGCGTTCGCCACACGGCCGTCACTTCGACCTCTCCCGGTAGGTGTCGATCACGGAGGTGAAGGTCCCCTTCATCGTCTTCGAGCCGGGAATACCCGGGAAGGCGACATCGGAGAGCGACACCTTGCACGTGACCGAGACGGTGACGGTCGCCGCCGTGCCGACGGCGTTGCCGAAGCCGGCGGTATCGACAGTGGTCCTGGGTTCGCAACCGATCCCGTCCTGGTCCAGGGACCTCCGCACTGCCTCCTCCGCCAAGGTCTTGGCGTTTGTCGCGTCACGCGCGATCGATGCCTCCCGTGCCCCCGCCTTCGCCGCCGCATCGACCCCGTTGCCGGCCAGTGTGGTTCGCCCGAACGCGATGATCAGACACAGGAAAGCGATCAACACGGGCGCGAGTACCGCTGCCTCCAGCGCGAACGACCCCTCGTCCGCCTGAAGCCTCCCCCTGTACACCCTCGCCCCCCAGGTCCTCATCGGCCGGCTGTCGTCCACCGCTCGACGACGCCGTCCGCGTGTTGCGTGATGGTCAGACTCCCGATGCCGGGCACGATCGACAACGACGTGCCCTGGACGGTCACCTTGAGCCGCACGTCCTTGAGCCGCACGTCGTCGGTTCGCTCCGGAATCACTCTCAGGTCTTTGAGCATTCCCCCGCCGAGGTCCTTCGCCACATCCCGGCTGCGCTGTTCCGCGGCCCGGATGTCACCGTCCTTCCGCCGCCCCTCCTCGACGCCCTCCTTGGCCGCCTGCATCGCGACTTCGCGCGCATACCACCACAAGCAGCCCTGGATCACCGTGAGTAGGACGAGGATGAACACCGGGAAGATGATCGCCATGGTGATGGACATGCCACCGCGATCCGGGCCGCCTGCCTTGCGCAGGCGGCGCCGGATCGCGTCGGCAGGAAAGCCGCACGGCACCTTGTTCACGGGACGGGTCCGGATCCTCAAACCTTGAATCTTCAGGAGTTGGGCACTGGCTTCTCGTACTTCGTGTCGGATTCGTCCAGATCCTTTTGGTACTTCTTGTACATGGCGTAGATGACCGCCGCGATGCTGACCGCGGCGACGATGAGAACCGCGACGATGATCGCCGTCTCGATGCTGACCGCGCCGTGGTCGCGCTCCTTGCGCAACCGCCGGTAGCGATCCACCACACCGCCCGTGACGATCAAGACGAAGGCGATCGGGGTCGGGGCCAGTCTGTGTACGGCGGTTTCCACGCGATCGAGCACCGCGGGGGACGAGGAACCGGTTTGCATTGCCTGTACTCCTTCCGGAGAACGGCTCGGGGTCCGAAGGTCGTTCATACCGAGAAAATCCGGGATATTGCCGGGAATCCGAGCAGGATTCCCATGATCACCACGAGCATCGTCCCCGGAACGGTGAGCCGTTCCGAGTCCGCGTTCGCCTGTTCGTGTTCGTTTGCGAGCAGTTCGATACGTAGGGACTGTGATCGGGCCCGCAACGTGCCGTACACCGCGGCGCCTTCGGTGCCCGCCATCTCGATGATGTCCGCCACGTCGGCGAGTTCCGGAAGATCGAGGTCCTTGGCCAAGTCCCGCAGGCCGTCCCAGGGGTCCGCGCCGCTCACTCGGGCGCGCGCCAACGCGTCCTGGATCCGCACGAACGCCCATCCGTCCCCCACCGCCGCAGCCCGCTCCAGTGCCTCCGCCGGGCCCGCGTCGCCGGCGCGGCCGAGCGCGACCAAGTCCAGATAGGCCGCCGCCGCGTGCTGGAACTCGGTGCGGGCGGCCTTGGCCTGGTCGCGCAGCGCGAGGTCAGGGATGAGCCACATCCCGGCAGCCACCGCCAGGGACAGGAACAGCGGTACGTAGAAGGCGACTCCGATGCCGGTGGCCACCAGGACCGCGGAGAGCATCGCCGGCAGCAGCAGACCGAGCAAGGCCAACAGCGCCTTGGTGCGCACGAATTGCGCGATGGTCTCGCCGACCAGGTCGAGTTCGCGGTGCGGCACCCGAAAGCCCGGGATGCGCCGGGCCAGCGTGACGAGTTGGTCGTCGTACTTGCTGCCGGTCTGCTCGGTGCGCCGCTTGGGCGTGCCGGAGAGCCGGTGTAGCGCGTTGCCCAGATCCGGCGGCGCCGGCCACAGCTCGCGCACCAGCAGCGCGACGCCGGTGCCCAGGACACAGCCGCTGACGATCATCTCGGGTGGGATCACGACCACCCACCCCGCAACACGGGTGCGCTGTGCACGCCTTCCGCCTGTTGTGCGTCCACCGCTTTCGCCGCCTTGACGACGCTGCGCGGATCGGCGACCAAGAACCGCGGCTTGACGCGATCCGTGGCCAGCGACCGCATCCACATCAGCGTGCCGACATAGGCCATCGCCAGGAGCAGCAGTACCAGTTGCCCCGCCACGGTCCCGTACGGCTGCGCGTAGGTGCGGTTGATCACCACGACCAGCGCGGTCACACCGAGTGTGATGTAGGTGATCCAGCGCACGGCGATCCGGGCGCCGGCCCGGTCCGCCTCGATCGCACGGCGCTGGCGCACCTCTTCGCGCACCGTGCCGGCCAGGTCCTTGAGCGCCATCGCCAGCCCGGGTCCGCGGTCCGCCGAGCGCAGGATGAGCGCCGCCGCGATCTTGTCCGCCGTGGCGTCGCCCAGGTCGGCGGCGAACGCCCGCAGCGCCTCGTCCGGACGCCATCGCGACTGCAGCCGGCTGACCAGGTCGCCGACTTCCTCGACGATCGGCTCCGGGCAGGTCGCGCGTGAGGTGAGGATCGCGTTCTCCAGACCGGCACCCAGCTCGATCAGGTCGGCGATCCGCCGGGTCCACTCGGCGAGCGCGTCCAGCCGGTTGATGATGGTGCGGTCGCTCTTGGTCGGCGCGAGCAACCAGGGCAGTCCGGTGAAGGCGACGATCACCAGGAGACCGGCCATCAGAAAGCCGGTGAACAACCAGACCAGGGCGGCCACCACGAGCCCGATGCCCAGTCGCACCCGCCGGGCGGCGCGTTGCCGGGCACTCACCGGACCCGATCGCATCCGCCGCACGGCCAACTCCAGCCGTCCGGGCGGCTTTGGCGTGGGATCGTCGTATGTGCCGACGAGTCCGACGACCAAGCCGATCAGGCCGCCCACCAGCAGGCACCCGCACACCGCGACCAACAGCGCGTCACCCATGTCCGTCACCCGGCCTGATGCAGTTTCAGCTGCAACGGCCGCCAGCCGTGCGGCTCGTCGAGCAGATGCGGACTGAAGCCGGCCCGGATCAGGTCCGGCATGTCCGAGGGGTACATTCGGGCCATCCCTCGCGGATCGTCACCGGTCGGCGCGAAAATCGTGTTCACGGCCGGGCGGCGGTGCTCGCCCATCCCGGTCACCTCCAGCACGTGCGACACGAAACGATGCCGCTTCCCGCCGATCGCGGTCTCGTCGATCATCCGCACGAAGACCACGTAGTCGACCGCGTTGGAGGCGAGCCGATAGGCCAGTTCGGGACTCATGTGCGCGCCGTACTCCAGGCAGAGTTCGGCGATCCGGTCGAAGATCATGTCCGGCTCGCGCACGTGCAGCGTGCACATCGAGCCGCCCTCGCCGTTCGTCATCACCCGCAACATCGGCACGATCTCGCTGGAACGCACCTCGCCGACGATCATCCGGGACAGCGACATCCGCAGTGCGGAGGGGATCAACTCGCCGATGGTCAGCTCGCCCGCCGACTTGCCGTCGATGCCCCGCTCACCGTTGCCTTCGCGGGCCTCGATCGCGACCACCTGACGCAGGTGTCCCAACTCGTGCAGGAAGAGTTCGAGTTCGGTCTCGAAGGTGCCGATCCGCTCGTCCCGGGGGATCTCATGGGACAGCGCGCGTAGCAGCGACGTCTTGCCCACGCCCTGGGTGCCGCAGATGATCAGGTTCTTCTTGGCCCGAACCAGCGAACCCAGGAAGGCGGCCAGGGTCCGGTCCAGCGTGCCCAATCCGATCAGATCGGCGAGCCGCACGTCGCGCACCCGGTGCCGACGGATCGTCACGTAGGTGTGCGGGGTGACCTCGGTGATCGCCTGGAGTCGCGAGCCGTCCGGCAACCGCAGGGCCAGCGTGGGTTGCGCGGTGGACAGGGTGCGTTCGCCGCTGCCGTGCCGTCGGGCCAGATCGCGGAGCAACTCGCGTAGTTCCTCGTCGGAGGAGGTCAGCGGCGGCACTTGCACGCGAGGCCGGTCGGCGTAGTCGACCCAGACCGTGTCGTAGCCGTTGACCAGAATGTTCTCCACGGACGGGTCGGTCAGGTACGGCTCCAACGGCCCCGCCCGGAACAGCCAGTCCCACACCGCCCGGGCCATCGCCCGGTCCTCGGCGGGGGTGGTGGAGATGCCGCGCTCGCGCGCGGTGATGTCGGCCCATTCGGCGACGACCTGGGCGACGATCGCCCGGCCGCGCTGCTCGCGGTCCTCGTGGGTGAGACCGGGCGACATCTTGTCGAATTCGTGAAGTTGTTCGGCCGCGCGGTCCTTCAGTATCCGCACCACGGCCGGGTCCACGACCGGTTCGCCCGAGGGGTTTCGGGGCGGCTTGGTGGTGGTCGTGACGGGCGCCTGTCCGGCCGGCGGAGGCCGACGGCTGACCGTGCCGACGCCGTTCGCGCTCACACTCGCGGTCGGCGGCACGGTGAACATGCCGTCCCGGCTGCCCGCGTGCCCGCCCGCCCCGTTCGGCAGCCCGTTCGGATGCGCAGTAGCCGCAGGCGAAACCGGCATACCGTTGGCGGGCGTCGGCGGTGGCGTGTGCCCCACGGCGGGGGTGAGCGAGCCC
This sequence comes from Embleya sp. NPDC005575, assembly GCF_040605455.1. Classification (NCBI taxonomy): domain Bacteria; kingdom Bacillati; phylum Actinomycetota; class Actinomycetes; order Kitasatosporales; family Streptomycetaceae; genus Embleya; species Embleya sp. NPDC005575. The sequence continues at coordinate 90,083 of NZ_JBEXCV010000002.1, forward strand.
GCGCCCGCCGACCAGGTCTGCCCGGGAGCCGCATCGGGTCCGGCCGGGGCGCTTCGCTGAAACCCCTCCGGCCACGAGCGCAGCGACGGCGTCGGCGGCGCGTACAGCACGTCCTCCGCCTCCGGGAGGCCCGGCACGACGTGCATGTGCGGGCGGTAGTCGGTCTCGGCGGGTGGTTCGGGTTCCGGTTTGTTGTGCGGATCCGGGTGCAGGGGCCGCGCGTTATCGAACATGACCCGCCTCCTCGCCGGCCGGCCGGTGCGCCGGTTCGACCTCGGGTCGGGACTCCGACGGTCGGCGGATGTAGGCGGCGGCCTGGGCCCAACCGTCGCCTGGCATGGGCGCGTCGGGCCCGGACGGCAACTCGCCGCCGGGTGCCGGGCGCGGCGCCAGCCGCATCCGGCGCTGGTTGGCCAGGGCCAACGCGGCCTCCGCGGTGGTCCGCGCGGCACGCATGAACTTCGAACGCAGGAACCGTTTTCCGGTGTCCCCTTCGCCGTGGGACAACACCCGAGCGCGTTCCGGATCGAACGGCAGCAGGCCCAACACGGGCGCCTCCAGGTGCTTGCCGATCTCCTGCCGCGCGTACCGACCCTCCTCGATCACCACGAGCGCGATCGAGTCCGAACCCGTCCCGTGCGTGTCGAGGTCGTTGCGCAGCGAGGCCAGCCGGGGCTGCGCCTGGGCCAGTGAGGGCAACGTCCCGCGCACGAGCGGCAGTACCAGATCGGCCCGACGTGCGGCGATCGCCGATGCGCCCGTGGTGCCGCGCCGGCCGAGGTCGATGATCACGTCGTGCGGGATCTGCTGGTTGCCCAGACCGGCCGCCAGCTGCGAGATCGGATCCCACGTGTAGGCCAGTCCGGATGCCTGGGTGGGGTCCACCAGGCCGGGCAGCAGCAGCCGTTCGCGCCGGCCGTCGGACAGGTCGACCAGTTGCCGGAAGAACGCGTCCACCAGGTTGCCCTGACGGTGCGCCACACCCAATTGGTGCAGGCCGTACTCGGCCGAAACCCGACCCTGCAGCGCGCCGGCCAGGATCGAACCCCCGTCCGGGTCGGCCTCGATCAGGATCACCCGACGGCCGGCCGGCAGCGGCCACGTGAGCAGGAGCGCCAGCGCGGTCGAGGTGACGCCGGGTGCGCCGGTGCCACCGGTGACCGCGACGACGGTCATGGGGCCCCTCCGGTCTTGGCTGGTGCCGCGTCCGCGTTGCCCGTGTTGAGCACGACGATGGAGAACCTGCCCTCGGCCACCTGAAGCGCCAGTACCGGACCGTCCTTGGCGGGCACCGCGACGTCCAGGACGGACTTGCCGGAACTCGCACTCGAGTCCGCGGTGCCGGAGCGGATCACCGTGGCCGCGGTGGTGATCGGCTGCGCGGGCGCGGCGTTGGCGTTGCCACCGGCCACGGGCACCGCCGTCACGACCAGGATCCGGGTGCCGGGCGTGACCCGCTGTACCGGCATCTTGGTCCCGTCCACGGCGATCGGGACGAGCGTCTCGCCCGGCTGGATCGCGATCCGCTCGGTGACCTGATCCGACGTCAACAAGGTGCCCGCGCGCAGCTCGACGGCCGCGCGTTTGCCCACGATGACGGCCTTGGAGCCGGATCCGATCGGGCGCAGGCCCGGGGCGTCGTTGATCTCCACGACCCGCAGGTCGTCGGCGGCGATCGTCTGGCCGTAGGGCACCGTGCGCGCGACCGCGAGCACGGGCACGCGCTTGTCGCCCATGTGATAGAACGCCGCCGAGCCGAGTCCACCGGCCGCGATCAGCGCGACCGAGAGCGCGATGAGCGCCGGCCGCCGGCGTCTGGCACCGAGGCTGCGCGTAGGCGTGACCGGCATCGCACCGGCGGCCGCGCCCTGCGGCACGACGCCGTTGCCCGATGGCCGTTCCGTCGCTGCCTTCACCACCGGCTCCGCCCCCTTGCTCTGCCGGGTCCACCCAGGTTCCGTGCGGACCGTGATCCACTTCGGAGCTACCGCTCGTATCTTCCACCACACACACTGTCAGGTGAATGGTGAACCGCCCGAAAACAGTCGCCGAAGTTGATCATTCGAAGCTTTTCGTAGCGACTTCCCACCACGTCAACCAGCACGATCGCGGACGCCATATGACGAACCCGACCCCACCAAAGATCACGGGCAAGCATCTCGTTCCGGACATCGAACGGGCCCCACGATGGTCCCGAAACGAGGCGCTCCGCAAGCACTTTCGGGCAATTGTTGGCCGGCCGAGTTCTGCGCGCACCGTGATCGCCCGGACGTGATAACACACTGCCACCCGACGCTGCGAACCGTACTCGACACGCTGCGTGGGCATGCGCGGGGCCTCGGCGGCGAATCCGGCGAAGGGGTGGAAGTATCGTCAAATTGCTTAGGCGCCTGTGGCGGTGGGGAGTTCGGGGGTCGAGGGCATATCGGCTGCTGAGAGCGGCCGGGTCTCAAACGATCTCGTCCAGGGCGGCCTCGTCGCCGACCGACTCGACGAGTACGCTCCCGCCGTCGGCGACCTCAGGTCCTGCGGCGGACGGCCGTCACCGGGAGGTGCCCCGGGCGGGGCAGCGCGCTCGTCCTCGGGCGGGACGGCTTACCGGGCGCGGGTTGGAGCTGCCACCCGGCCGACACGGTCGCGACGGTGGTCACGATCTGGGCCAGGAACAGGTGTTCGCCGATGCATCGGTGCACACCCGCGCCGAACGGCATGTACACGCCGCGCACATGCCCGCGATAGCCCGGCTCGGCCCATCGGTCCGGGTCGAAGCACTCCGGCTCCGGAAACAGCCCGGCATCCCGGTGCAGCGCATGATGGCTGTACAACACGTCGCTGCCACTCGGGATGTGATGTCCCATCACGTCCACGTCGCGATTGGCCCGGCGAACCACCAGCCAGGGCGCGTACAACCGAAGCGTCTCGTCGACAACACACCTTGTATATCCGAGGGCCCCGATGTTCTCGGCGGTCACCGGTCCGCCTGCCAACACCTCGTCCAGCTCGGCGTGCAGGCGTTTGCGCACGTGCTCGTGCCGACCGATCTCGTAAAATACCCACGAAAGAGTGGCATTCGTGTTGTCGTTGCCGGCGATCAGCAACGACACCACCTCGTCGCGCACCAGTTCGGGCGACATGTCCATGCGCGCGAACTCGCCGAGCAGACCCGTACCCGCGCCGGCGTCCACGGCCGAGGCGATCGCCGCACGCAACCGGCGCCCCGTCTCGGCGAACCGCCGGTTGCCGGGTGTGGGCAACTGCCGAGCCCACTCCGGCAACACGGTGCGGGTGAACACCTCCTGGATGAACACCGGCAGCGACCGCCGTACCTCGGCCACGGCCGCGTCGGCCGCCGGGTTCTCACCGAAGATCAACCGGCCGAGCGTGCCGAGCCCGAGTTCGCTCATCTCCCGATCGAGCGCGAGCGTGGACCCGGGCAGCCATTGCGCGCTCGCCTGTTCGGCCTGGCGGCGGATCAGCTCAACGTATCCGCCGATCCGCGACCGCTGGAACGCGGGCTGCAGGGTCCGCCGTTGGCTTCGGTGCAGGGGCCCGTCGGATGCCGCGAGACCGTCCCCGATGTGCAACCTGGCCTGCTTGAAGAACCCGTCCCGCTCGATGGTGTCCGCGTGTTCGACCAGGACACACCGAACGAGGGCGGGGTCGTTGAGGACGTACAACTCCTTCGGCCCGACCCGGATCCGCACGATCGGCCCGTGGGCACGCAGCGACGACACGAAGTCCCAGCGACCGCGCAGCAGCGCCGGGGTGTGGCCGAGCAGCGGAACTGCGCCCGGGGCGATCGGGACCACGTGGCGACTCCTTGGGTCCTTGGGATTGCACGGCGTGCCGAGCGTATTGGACGCGCCTTCGAAGACGCAGCGTCGGTTGGCGCCGGGAGTATCGGGTTTTGGGGGCGTGTGGCGGGTCTGGGGGGTGGGCGTAGGCCGGGGCCGGAAACGTGTCTTCCGGATGTCGGAGTTGGCGAAGGGCGTGCCGGGTTCCCGGGTCGACCGGTGCCTACCGCGTCGAGCGGCTTACCGGTGCGTGCTCTTTCAGGGCGTCGGCTCTGGGTCGGTCCACGTACGGCTTGCCCGGGGTGACCACGCCGGCCCGGCCGGGCCCGGGCGCCCGGACCTTGCGCGGCGCGACCGGCTCGAGGTCGTCCACGGTCGGCCGGTCCGAAATTGCGGTCGGCATCGGAGCGGAGCGTTCGCCGGGTTCGACCGAAGTCAGCGAGGCGGGCGCCGGCTTCGGTTCGTCCGCATCCGAAGCGGGGGCGACGCCCGCCCAGGCGCCCAGCGCGATGCCGACGGTCGCGAGTACAGCCCCGACCGGCCCTGCCCGGCGTATGGTCCGGCCGGGCGCCCGGTCCTGACGGTTCATCACGTATGTACTCCTTCGCTTTCGCCGCCGTCGGGCCACGAACGGACCCGGACTTCACTGAAGAGACACACGGCCGCCCATCGACCCGCGTTGCACCCTGCGCCCACCTCGGACACGTGCGAAACATCTCCGAGGCTCGGTGCAACCCGAAGCCGCCGAACCACGTATCTCCTCGGTGACAGGTCCCTCGAAATACAGGCAAACAGGCGCCCGGCACCGGCCGTGCGTCCCTGCGTGCGTGGCACGGGGTCCGGTGAGGAGGAGATCACGGTGCGCGACCCCCGCGACCACCCCCTGGCAACCCCGCTGCCGAACGCGTGAGGGACGCCGCCCGTGAACGGGAGTTCCGCGAGTACGCCGAGGCCCGGCAGGCCCAACTGCGCCGGTCGGCCTATCTGCTGTGCGGCGACTGGCACGAGGCGCAGGACCTCACCCAGACCACGCTGATGAAGATGTACACGGCCTGGGGCCGGCTGCGTCGGGACGGCAACCTGGACGCATACGCGCGAGTGGTGATGACCCGCACGTACATCGACCAGCAGCGCAAGGGCCGTTGGCGGGAGGAGCCGGTCGACGAACTCCCGCAGCGGCCGAACGGCGAGTCCTCGTCGCCGGACCTGCGACTGACCCTGCGGGCCGCGCTGCTCCGGTTGCCGCCGCGCTACCGGGCCGTGCTCGCCCTGCGATTCTGGGAGGACTGGAGCGTCGAACAGACGGCGGAGGCGCTGCGGATCAGCACGGGAACGGTCAAGAGCCAGAGCGCGCGCGGCCTGAACCGGCTGCGCGAACTCGTCGGCGAGCACATGTGGGAGCTGTCCGAGCGGTGAGGCCGGCCATGAACGATCGCGACATGTTCCAGCTGATCCTGGATCAACCCGAGCCCGACTTGCCGAGCGTGGTGGACGCGGCCGTCGCGGGCGGTCGCCGGGCGCGTCGACGCCGCCGCGTGGTGACGCTGGGCACCGGCGCGGCCGTGTTGGCGATCGCCGGCGCGGGCCTGTTCCTGACCCCATCGAATCCGGAGCGAGTGGGCCCCGCGGCGCCCGTCCCGCCGGCCACGACCGCGGTGACCGGCCGGCCGACGCCGGATTCCGTGGCGCCCAGCGTCGCCGCGACGTCCTCCGCCGAGGCCCAGCCAACGAAGGAGAAGGACGATTCGCGCGCCGACGCGTCCGGCTTGCCCGAAGAGGAGCCGACGATGGCGACCGAGCCGCACGATCCGCCGCAGGTACCGACCCAGGACTCCCGGACAATCGAGTGCCTGGCCACCAGGACGGGCAAATGCCCACCATCAACCTGAAGTTGACGGTTTGTCACACGTGGATCACACCGATCGTCACCCACCGATCACGCCGCAATCGCGCGCCCGGCCCCTAATCTGATCCCGGATCATTTCGTCCGGAGGGAAGAGAGGCCCGGCGTGAACAGCACGGACCCGTGGACCGTGGATCGCATCGCGCATGCGCTCCCACACCCCGAAGCCCGCCACGAATTCCTGCGACTGGTACACCTGACGCCGATCGGCGATTTGCCCGGTCTACTGGCCCGCTACACGCAGGCCGCGGAAGAGCTGATCGCCGGGTTGCCGCACGCGCGCGCGCTCGCGACACAGGTACGGGCCACCGGCAAGGACCCGGACCTCGACGAGGTGGACGAGGAAATCGTCCGCAAGTGGATCGCACGCGGCCGAGCGCAAAGCAGTGCCGCGTGACGTGGCGCCCGAGGATCGGCATCGAGCATCAAGAGGTCATCGACCGCTTCCCCGAGACCACGCTGAACCACTGGGGACTGCTGCTGTACAAGCTGGTCTGCGACCCGTACACGGCCACCGTCCGCTACGGCGAGGACGACCGCATCGTCCGCACCGCAGCAGCGGGGCCCTTGATCGTGGTGGTACTACTCAACGAGGGGACGACGACCGTTACCGTGCTGCAGGTCGTGCACTTGGGTTGACCCGGTGCTTCCCGCCGCCCGGCACGCAGTAGTGGTCGGCCACTTCCCCCATCACGCCTTCGTGCCGCTGGCGGCGCACCGACGGTGCAGCGGTACGACTGTCATGGTTGGCACGCTTGGCCTGCTTGGCCTCCGGGTCGAGTACCCGACAGACCTTGCGGACCTGTGGGTGCTGACCGGGAATCGCGTAGGCGGAAGCCACTCCCGCGAACGCGAGACCGAAACATGCCACAACCATGATCGCTGTCTTACGGATCCTGCTCATTCGGCAGAAGATAGCGGAGCCGGCGCCGGCACACTAACCACCATCGCGAACGAATGACGCCGAGCGGGAAAAGAACACCCCGCCACCGTCGTCCACTCCGTTCACACCGCCCCCACACCCACCTCCCGCCCGGCCACCCGATACGCACCGTCGCGCTACCGCCCGTTCCTCCACCGGCCCCCGGCGACACCACACGCCTCCCGCGCCCGAAGGTCGCTTGGCCGGCGATTGCGACGGCTCGGGTGAGAGGGACGCGCGGCTCACGCATCCGGGGCCGCGCGGCGGCACGTCGCGCACGAGCGGGGCGGCTGCGTGTCCGGTCAGAGCGGCCGCCTCATGACTCACACCGCCCGAGGTCTCAGCGTCCCGCCCCCCGAAACCTGCCACCTGCCACCTGCCACCTGCCACCTGCACAGCGGCTCGCGATCACGAACCGAGCAGGGCGGGTGCGCGTCCCATCGGAGCAGCCCGACGACCTGCAACTCAAACCACCCGAGACCTCCACGGCCCACCGCCCAAAACCTGCCGGCCGCCACCTCCGTACCACCCGCACAACAACTCGCGATCACGCACCACCTGCCGCGCACCACTCCCGAAGCGCGGCCCCGAGCAACGCCTCGACCATTCCCCCGCCGCCGTCCGCCGCCCTGCGGCTCCGCGGACCGAAGAACGCGCGGATCGCCAAGCCGCCGGTCCCGGCCCATGGATCAAAGGTCGTCGTCGTGGATCGGCCGGGCCAGGTCCGCCCTGTCGCCCCCTGCACACCCACCCACACCGCCGGGCCCCCAAGCCCCCAGGCCCCCAAGCGCCGCACCACGCCCACGCCCACAGCCAGACCCACACATCCACATCCACACACCGCAGCCGGCATCCAGCTCGGCCACGGCGCCCCCGACCCCACCCCCCATCACCCACACGGCCCCGCGCCAACCAACCACCCGACAACCACACCACCGGACACCAACACCCCCAAGGACCAGGGAGATCTCCCTCCGGCAGAGCCCATCCGAAACGCCCACCGACCCTCTCGACCATCCAGTCGGGTGGTTGATCAACCGCCCCTCCGCCTAAGCTGCCGCCCGCTCCGCCGTAGGTAGCCACCGGAGGGATCCCCTATGCCCCGAACCCCCGTCCACGCCAAACTCCGCGGCCGGGCCATAGTCCTGCTGGTCGTCGTCCCCGCTGTCGCACTGCGCGACCTGTTCGAATTCCTCGGCATTACCGGCATCGACGCATGGCTGGCCACCGCCGCCTCCCTGGCCCTCCTGTGCGCAGTCGTACACCTCGCCAACTCGACCCTCGACGACCGCGCCGATCACCCGGACGACCGCGACTTCGAACTGCAGATCGCCGATCTCTGCCGCCGCGACGGCCTCCTCGCCGTCCAAGTCGCCCGGGACGCCCACATCAAGGCCTACCTCCCCAATGGCAGCCTCGTCCTCATCCGCAGCGGCCCCACCGACCACAAGGTCCACCCCCTGGACCTCCACGACTTCATCGGCACGGCCCACCACGACCACCAGGCCGACATCCCGGTATTCATCACCCTCCACGGATTCACCCCGGAGGCCCGCGAGTTCGCCCAGTACCACGGCATCGTCCTACTCGACCAACCACGCCTGAACCAATGGCAACAGGGCCACGGCCTGACCACTTTCGTCGGCACCACCCACTGACCCCCACCCCATCCCGGACCCCCAACCCCACGCCCACCGGCCCGGACCTGCATCACCACCCACCACGTCCCACGATCACGCAATAGCCACCGCTTTGCCCCCGCCGAGTGGCTCAATCCCCCTACGTGCAGTGATCTTACGAAGACGCTTACGACTCACCCGATCAAGTGCAATGATGCTTCGGATCACGCGTTGAGCACCGAACTCCGAAGATCGCAACTGCGGGGGTGGCAGTTTTGGCCGGACCAAACAAGACCCAACTCCCGGCAACCCTCCTGGCAGCCCTAACCGCCGCCACCCTCCTGACCGGCACCACAGCCTGCTCCGCCGACAAAAAACCCAAAGATCCAAAAATTAGTCAAGCGTCACCAAAAACGGCAGCTGCGCCACTCCAGCCTCCGTCGGCCTCCAAGAGCGCGATCGCCACGGCACCGCCGATCAGCGATGCCGAAGGCACCAGCACTTCGCAGAGTTACTTTGAAGCAAGCAAGAAGGCGCGATCGGCGCGCGATGTCCGTGCACTTTCTGAAATCGAAACTGGCTCATTGCTTGAGATATCCACCGCCCGCCTGGAGCGAATTCTCAAATACGGCGACAACATTGGCAACGACGAAGACCTGGCCACGAACAGCAACATCCATGTAGCCGCACCACAAGGAGCGCCTCCCGGAGACAACAGGTGGCTTCTTTCAGTGGGCCGTCAGACGATTGGAAAGCAATCCCGAGGCTCCCTTGGAATTCTTCGCCAAGAGCAAGGTACCGGCCCCTGGAAGATGTCTTTTCTCGCATTCACAGATGTCGGCAAGGATTTTCCCATCGTCTCCCAGATCGCCACGGCGGAAGGCAAAGGATCCGGAGCGCCAACGGACATCTACTACGGGGAAGAGATCTGTCGAGATTTCGCAAACTACCTGGACAGCGGTTCAACCACAACAAACTGGGGACCGAAGGCAAAGGCAGTAATTCAGGAGGATCGCACCAACAAACACAACACAGAAGCACTGGCGAAGGGTGGGGCGGCCACTTTCAAGACCGAAATCCGAGACGGCGACAAAGTGCCCGCATGGAAAACTTCCGATGGAGGAAAATTGGTCATGTGCACCACACGGTCCTCTTCCAACCTCACGGCCGGATCTACGCCAATCACGGTTACGAATAGCCAAAGTTTCCAAAATCTGAACGGCAGAACCACCAAGTGGAAGACCCTGAATGTAGTCAACGTCGGCATGACGGTTTTCAAGGTCCCGGCAACATCGGATTCTCCGATTGACATCGTTGCCGACTCCGTTCGTTCGCTTTCAACCGACGGCACCCCGGCCTGACTCTTTTATAATCTGCTGCACCCCGAAGATGCTCGTCAGGGAGGATTCATGAATAGATCGAAAGTTCTACGAAGCGTCGCCTTGGCCTGCACTGTAGGTGCCGCCAGTGCCATGCTATTGCTCCCGAGGGCATCTGCAGGGGTAACGAACTGTGGCGACCTCATCATTTGCATCGAAGTGCCGGGGCCCGGTGGAACGACCGGAGGAGGAGCGGGTGGTACTAGTAATGGCGGCGGCGGTTCAACCGGAGGGGGCGGCAGCGGCGAACCAGGATTCACTCAGGGCAACGGGGAACACACTGCCGTAGGAGATACGACCTCCACCGGCAGCACCGGAGGCAATGCTCCGCAACCGCAAACCCCTACCGACGCTGAAGTAGCGACTCTAGCCATGGCTCAGCTCGAACTTCGAAAGCCCATCGTACATATGACCCCAGAAGCCGGGAACCTCGGACTCGTCGGGCTACCGGTGTGGCTGTGGATTGATTCGACCGACCCACATCGATGGTCTCGGGAGGGGATCTCCAAAACGGTGACCGAGCGAGGTGTAACCGTTACGGCCACCGCCCGCTCATCATATGTCTCATGGTCAATGGGAGACGGCTCCACTGTAACTTGCGATAAGCCCGGCACTAAATACGACCCATCCTCTCCTCGCACCTCGTCCCCCGATTGCGGCTACATATATAGAAGCACTTCCGGGGGTCAATCCAAGAATCGCTTTACGGTCACAGCCACGGTCCACTGGGAAGCCAGCTACGTAGGCGCTGATGGCGTGATCCACGTTCTCCCGAACATGGCGGGTGAGACCAGCACTACTGCTCGCGTGGGTGAGCTCCAAGTCGTCAACTAGCCAACCCGAACAATGCAACAGGAAAGTCGAGGGTGTACGTTTCATTCGGTTTTCACGTAGCACCACTCAAAATGGACCTGCGGTTCGGTAAAGCGCTTGGGCCTGGAGCGCGTCGGATCATGTGCGGAGCCAGACGATGAGAGCTGCAAAGACGACAATGCCGTGGAACACGTAGCCACGATTGTCGTAACGCTTTGCGACGGCACGGAACTGTTTGAGTCGGCTGGACGCCCGCTCGATGGTGTGGCGTTTCGGGTATCGCTCGGGGTCGAACCCGGCCGGTCGTCCTCCGGTGGCATCTCACCAACGACGGTTTGCGACCTGGTCATCGGGCTCGGGAATCGTGTGTCGGAACTTGCGTCGCCACAGGTGGGGACGGTTCTCCCGCGAGCTGCAGGCCTTGTCCATGCTGACGCTGTCCGGTCGGGTGCGGGGGCGGCCCGGCCGACGCGCGGCACACGCACCGCTTCCAGTACGGCCACGAACTGCGGGATGTCGCCGTTTTGACCGGTCGTCAGGACCAGGGAAGGAGAACTTCGTGGTGAACCCTGCCCCGGGAACCGCCGAGTTGCTCGCACCCATGCGCTGCGGCCGCTCGCCGCCGACCTGGACACCATTTCCGCCGCGACCAAGGCAGCACCGGCCCGCCTGCGTCACCGACCATGGGGGCCGAGCTCGTCGCGAGCGGTCCGAGCCCCGCACCTGCCGAAATCCTCCGTCGGCGCCCCGCCCACACAGGTCCGTTCGCTGCCGACTCGGATCGACCTACCGCCCGGCGCGCACCGCCTGACACCCACCCCCGCCACCCCGCACCCGGCACGCGTTGCCGACCTCCCACCGCCCGGCGCGCCCACCACCCCGTATCCGTTCGCCCCCGCCGCTCCCCTCGCTTGAATCAGCCCGTGGACACTTCCCTGTGGGACCTGCTGCCCGAGCGAGTCCGCGACACCGTGGACGAACGCGTCCTGAACGACGAGCAATTCGCCGCCGTCACGACCATGTGGGCAACCGCGCGCGCGGCATCCCGGCGGAGCAATTCCCGGGCCGGCACCCCACGCTGGACGGTTGCCAACTCGCCGTCCTCGGCCGATTTCGGATACTCGCCGACCGCGTCGTCCAGCGCCCGGAACCGCCGCGCGACGTTGTCGGCCTCGCCGCCGAGGTGCGTTCGCATTCGGGTCGGCTCGCCGCGATCGAGGCGGTCTGGGACGGCGACACCAGCGGCCCGTTCGTCTGCCTGGTCGCCGTGCATGACGATCCGCCCGCCGATCAGGAACTGGCGCTGATCCCGCACGGTGGCGACATTCGGCTCCTCAACGGCGCCCTACCGCCCTGGCCGGAGGCAGTCGAGGCGGACCGAACCGGCCGGGCACTCGCCGCAATGTCCGGCGCACCTTTCCATTTCGCCTCGCCCGAGACTCCGGACGACCTGGCTCCGTGATGGCGTGAGGCGTCCTGAACCGCACGGACCACGTCGAGTTCAGGGTCGAGCCAACGAACAGGCGCGGCCGCCGTGGATGGTGCACAAGCCCGAACGTGTTGTCAGCGGACGTTCCACCCCATCGTCGTGGCGAGCGTCGCGGCCTGCTCCAGGCTGATCGTCGCGCCCTTGAGTTCTACCGTCAGCGGGTCGAGCGAGGACAGATCACTGCCGCGCAGGTCGGCGCCGGTCAGCTTGGAACCGTGCAACATCGCGCCGGACAGGTCACAACCGGTCACCGTCGCCTTCTCCAGACGCGCGGCGGTCAGATCCGCCTCGCGCATCCGGACGCCATGGAAGCCGGCCTGGCGCAGGTCGGCGCCGGGCAGCCCGACAAACGACCAATCCCCGCCCGAGATCTCGAACAGGGTGTAGGTGCACTGTTGGAACAGGCTGCCGACCAGCTTGCAGTCGGTGAACCGGGTGTCGAAGAACGTGCAGCGCTTGAACGTGCAGTTCGTGAACGCCGCGCCGGCGTGCCGCGACGCGTTGAACGCGACCCCGGCGAAGGTGCACTCGTCGAAGACCGCCCCCTCGTCCACCACCTCGGTCCAGTCGGTGTCCAGGAACGAGTAGCGCGTGTACTTCGTGGTCTCCGTCAGCGACCTCCCGTACCAGTCCTCGTTCCGGATCACGAGCCCCTCGTCGGGAATCGGCGGATCGGACGAAACGGGATCGATGTCGGTGCGGGTGGGTCGAATGGCCATCCCTCCATTCAACACGCCGGCTCCGACATCCGCCGGATCGCAGCCCCGACCATCCAGCCCCGACCATCCAGCCCCGGGCCGCCCGGCCATTCGGCCCAAGGCATCCCAACCGCCCGGTCCGCCACCACGCGCGCGCCCCGACCCGACTCACCGATCCGCCCCGACCCGGCCGGCCGGCCGGCTACGCTCCGTCCACGACGAAGCGAAAACCCAACGCGTCCAGGAAGGCCCGCAGCAGCTCGTCCGGCGTGCCCTCCGCACGCAGCGTGGTGTCCAGGGCGGCCTCGTCCGGTGTGAGCCCCGCCTCGCGAGCCCAGGCGACGGCACGCGGGACCACCCGTTCCGGTGGCGGGCCGAGTTCCGGGTCGAGCGCGTACGATCTGGCCGCACGCGGCGCCAGCGCGCAATGCCAGACCTCGCCACCGCGCGGGCTCTGCGCGTCGATCATCGCGAAGTGGCCGGACACCACATCGGCGGTCAACACCGGCGCGTCCGTGTCCGCCATCAACGACGGACCCGGATCCAGCCCCGACGAAAGCAGCAGAACCTGCCAGTCGCCGTCGTGAGCCGACCAACGTGGTTCGCCTCCGGCCTGCTGTACGGCCGGCAATTCCAGCAGGGGCCACGCCGATCGGGCGACGACATATACACCGAAGCTACCCATCGCGCCCCAGCATAGGACCCGTCGGGCGAACCTCGTATCCCTTTGCCCCGAGCCCCGACCACCTGTACCGCTTCGATCCCGCGTGAGAGCGTGGACGGATGGACATTGCCGCTCACCTCGACCTCCTGCGCGCCGACGGCGAGTTGCTCGCCCGTACGACCGAGCGCACCGGCTTGGACGCGCCCGTGCCGAGTTGCCCCGATTGGCGGATCCGGGACCTGCTCGCGCACCTGGGCGGCGTGCATCGTTGGGCCGCGTTCGTCGTGCGATCGGGCAGCATCACGCGCCCGAGCCGAGAGGATACGGCTGCCCTCTTTCAGGCCCCGGGCGACGACGAACTGCTCGAGTGGTACCGGACCACACACGCGGACCTGCTGAAGACCCTCACCACGGCCGCCCCGGACACCCGGGCATGGACCTTCTTCGAGGCACCGTCCACGATCGCCTTCTGGGCCCGGCGCCAAGCGCACGAGACCGCCGTACACCGCGTCGATGTCGAACTCGCAGCCGGCCTATCGTCCGCCGTACCTGCGGACTTCGCCGCGGATGGGATCGACGAGTTGCTGACCGGCTTCCTGTCCCGGCCCGGGCGCAACCTCGTTGCCGACCCGCCGTTGAGCATCGCGATCGTCCCGAACGACAACGCCGCCGCGTGGACCATGCGGATCGCCACCGACGGTCGGCAGGTGGAGTCGGGTGCCGGTCCCGCCGACCTCACCGTCTCGGGCCCCGCCGAGAACCTGTACCTGCTCCTGTGGAATCGGGCCGACACCACCGGCTGCCTACTCGAAGGGGACCCGGACGTCCTGTTCCGTTGGCGCGAGTTGGCAACCGTGGATTGATTCGGCTCGATACCCGGAATTGGTAGGCCTCCGCGGGTCTAGCCTGCCCGCGGAGGCCCGCTGTGCCACCCGATCGGGCACGCCGGCACATTTAAGGACCAGGGTCGTCTTGAAAGTCGTCGCGTTCTACCATTGAACTACCAGGCCACGAGCGGCCCGGGCTGGAGTCGAACCAGCAACCGACGACTGGAGCCCCGTCCGGTCGATCCGGCGATGGGTGGCGATGCTGAGTCTGGAGCAAGAGTCTGAGATTGATCGCGGGCTGCCTCTGCCGTATTGGGCCATCCCGGCTCGTGGTGCCGGGAGGAGGATTCGAACCCCCACCGTTACCCGCGTTCGTCACGACAAGCTTCAGTTTCAGCTTGCGCTCCTCGCGCACCCCCGACCCTCCGGTCGGGGGATTCTCGAATGCTACCCGCCGTGGCCGTTGCCGAGCAGGTAGCCGAAGACGGCGTCACCGATCAGACGATCCGTCACGTCCGCGCCGTTGGCCTCCTCGCGGGCGAACTTCACCGCGCGCTGCAACTTCTCGACCCGGTCGATGAGTTCGTTCACCCGGCGGGCCGGTAGCGCGCCGGAGAACTTGACCGTGGTCCAGTAGCCGGCGGCGATGTCCTCGAAGTACATCTCCACCTGGGCCGGGTGGTGTTCGGTCGCCTCGGCCTTGACGTGGTTGCGCGGCACCTTCTTGGTCCGCACGGTACGCACCGGCTCGGTCCGCCAGGAGTCGGTGGAGGGGTCGAGGGTCCAGGTCTCGGCGGCGTCCAGGACCGGCAGCTTGCGCACGAAGGTGTGCACGTCGACCAACTGCTTCTCCAGGAAGAGCAGGTAGGACACCGGCACGTCGCGCAGCAACGGCGTCCCGTCGACGACCACGTCGGCGCGGGCCTCGCAGTTGGCCCAGTCCTTGGTCGCGGTCACGTCGAAGAGGCGGGTGAGCGTGCCTGTGACGGAGCGCAGCACCTCCTCGCCCTTGACCTGAACTCGGGTCGATTCGGGCGGCAGTTGCTCGCCCTCCTCGTCCTTGGGCTGGTAGGTGCGCGAGATGCCGGACAGCAACGCGCCCTTCTGGACCCGCTGGTGGGCGTCCGTCAACTCCTGGAAGGACTTGGTCTTGACGCCCTTCTCCACCGCGATGATCTGGTTCAATTTCGCCACGCTGCGACGCTAGCAGTGGAACGGCGGTTCGAGACAAAGGTTTTCGGCTGAGCACGGGCTGTGCACGGGGCCGCGTGGGGCCGGACCGGGCCGACGCTGACCCGGATCGCGCCATCGCCCTCAGCGCCTGATCGGCAGTGCGAAATCGTCGTCGGCGACGATCCGGTACGCGCTGTTGAGCTGCCACGGGCCCACCAGGCCCTTGATCCGCTCGGCGCGACGCCGCTCGCTCGCCCCGATCCGATCGAGCCACTCGGGGATCTGCTCGGGGCTCGCGTCGATCAAGGCCACCGTCATGAGCTGTTGCGGGTCGGCCAGATCGATCGCGCTGAGCACCCGCCTCGGATCGCCCGCGAACTGCTCGTCCGGGAGCCACGCGTCGCGGAAGGTCGCGTAGTCCACACCGTCGTTGAGCCGCCGTACCATCGCCCCGATCAGCATGTTCCCCGTCCCCTTCAGCTGTTTGACTTACACCGTAAGTGCGGCGTGACGTCAGCTTGTCTTACAGCGTAAGGATCGTCAAGGCATCACCCCGCACGCCGCTCTGCGCCCTCACTTCCCGCACTCCGCCGCGCTGCGCACGACACAAACCTCGTTGCCGTCCGGGTCGGTCGATAGGCCCACCCGGTCCCGTCCGGGATGCGCCGATCGGCGAGGCCGGCACGTACGGTCGGCGCAGTCGACGCCGACATGCAGGATGTGCGAACTCACGTGTATACCCCCGAATCGGAGCCCGCGCGACGGACCGATGGACGCCGCGCGAGCCGTGGGCCGTGGGTCCTGCCCATCCGCCGAACCGGTGACATACGTGTGGAACGGCTCCGCCGCGGCCACCTGTACGAGGCAAGGTTGCCAAGACACGACGGATTCCCGTCCCTCGATGCCCGATTCCCCGTTCCCAGATTTCGGAGGCCGACATGAGCGATCTCGATGCGTACGGCGGGGCGCCCGACAACCCGGACGTACTCGTGGTCACCACCAACGACGTGCCGGGCTATCGGGTACAGCGGGTGATCGGCGAGGTGTTCGGCCTCACCGTGCGCTCCCGCAACATCGGCAGCCAACTCGGCGCGGGCCTCAAGTCGATGGTCGGCGGCGAACTGCGCGGCCTGACCAAGACCCTGGTACAAAGCCGTACGGAGGCCGCCGACCGACTCGTGGAACAGGCGCGCGGCCGGGGAGCCAACGCGATCCTGGCGATGCGGTACGACGTCACCGACGCGGGCAACGGAACGGAGATCTGCGCGTACGGCACGGCCGTGGTGCTGGTGCAGGCGTAGTACCGCACGGCCGTGGTGCTGGTGCAGGCGTAGTACGGCCCGGCCCGGCCAGGCACGGCGCGGCCCGGCAGGAATCTGCCCAGCCCGGCGCGCCGGGAGGATTCTGCCCGGCCCGGCTCGGCGAGGCAGTGGGCCCGAAAGCAATCGGTCGTGGGTCGGCCGACCCTGAGGCGTCTACGCGATACCTGCCAGCAGCGCCGCGACAGCCAGCGCGAAACGTTCGTCGTGGTCGGCTTGCGTACCCAGACCGGCTGCCAATGCCTCCGCCAGACAGGGGAGTTCGGCGGCGTCCTGCGTCGTGGTCCGTGGTGGTGAGTCGGCGGGATCCAGCTCCGCCAACGTGTGCCCGATCACGAACGTGGTGACCGCGTTGAGCAGTTGGAAGGCACGGAGCGGCGCGAAGCCCTCGCCCACCAAGGCCGCGGCGGCACGTTCGACGGCGGCCAGGGCGTTCGGCGTGGCGACCGGACGGGTGGCCACGAGCGGGACGACCGCCGGGTGGCGCAGCAGTTCGGCGCGGAAGGCGTGGGCGAATGCGGCGAGCCACTCCGTACGCGGTCCGACCGGCTCCGGCGACACGCTCGCGACGATCCGCTCGACCAGGCCGTCCAGGACGGCGTCCTTGTTCGGCACGTAGTGGTACAGGGTCATCGCCTCGACGCCGAGCTCGGCGCCGATCCGACGCATCGACAGCTTGCCTGTGCCGTCCCGATCGGCAAGCGCCAGCGCGGCGTCCAGGACCTGCACGCGGGAGAGTCGGCCCATCGGGATCAGGCCAGTCCGAGCAGGTCGGCGTGCCGCTCGACCGCGTACGCGAAGAACTGATCGGCGGGGTCGACGCTGCCTGCGAGTTGGCCGAACAGTTCGAAGCTGACGATGCCGAACGCGCCGGTCCAGGCGAACAGGGCCCGGGCCAGGGCCGGCGGCGGCACGTCCAACCCGCCCGCTTCCACCACCGCTTGGAGCTGCGCGGCGAGTGGGCCGGGGAGGGCGGATGCGCCGGAGGGTCGGGCGAAGTCCTGACCCGAGTCCCGCAGGATGCGCAGGAGCGCGAACGGGACGCGCGCGAACGGAGCCAAGGTGTGCTCCGGCGCCTGGTAGCCCGGGACCGGGGAGCCGTAGATGAGCGCGTACTCGTGCGGATGCTCGCGCGCCCAGCTGCGGACCGCCTCACACAGTCCGCGCCAGGCTGCGCGCGGGTGCTCGGCGGGGGCCGCGGCCTCGACGGCGTGCTCGACCCGCTCGCCCACCGCGTTGTACGCGTCGACGATCAGCGCGGTCAGGAGGTCGTCTCGGCTCGGGAAGTACCGGTACAGCGCGGACGAGGCCATGCCGAGCTCGCGGGCGACGGCGCGCAGCGACAACTGTTGAGCGCCCTGGGCGGCGAGGTGACGGCGCGCGGCCGCCTTGATTTCGTGGGCAAGTTCGGCTCTGGCACGATCGCGCGCCGTACGCGTGGCTCCGGTCATCCGGTTAGTGTGCCAGACCCCAGAGCACTGCACCCAAACGAGAGCACTGATCTCGTCCGACTCCACCCAAACGAGACCACCACTCCCGATTCCCCACCCACCTCTAAACGAGAGCACCGCTCGCACACCACAGTCTCGAAGCGCGACCACCGAACACAAACGAGAGCACCGCTCCCGGAACGCACCTCTCTCTCGTATCCCCGCCCCGCCCCAACGTCCCCGAATCCCCCGCCCGCCATATCAGCCCACGCCCCGCGCCCCACGCCAACCTCGCCACCCCGCCCCCAAGCCGAACCACCCCAACCTCACACCGACCCCACCCTCGGCCCCCCAACCCCGCCCGCCCCCGCCGCACCCCCGCGCACACCCTCACCCGCCCGCGCTACCGCGCGCCCCTCGTGAGCCCCTGTGCCCATCGGGCCAACCGGCAGCCAACCGGCCAACCGGTCCGATATGTCGACCATGGCCGGTCAATACCCCTAACCTTCAGATGCGTGGTGGTCCACCCAAATGGGCTCGGCCGGGGAGGTACACATGACCGAACGTGGTGGGCGGGTCATCCGAGTCCCGTCGGAACGCGGGCAGTTGCTGCTTGTGGAGGGTGGTAGATCCGGGCGAGGGCGACGGTCGGACGGCGGGAGCAATCTGGTCGCGATGTCGGCCCTGACACCTCATCAGCTCTTTCCCGACGCAGCCGCCGACGTGGTCCAGTTGCCGGACGCGGTGCAGCCGCATGCGGTACGGGCCTACCTTCAGGCCGCCGGCGCGGTGGACGGACCGGTGATCGTCTATCTGACCGGGCGCCTCCTGTTCGATCGTCGACGCCGCGAACTGCACCTGGGCCTGCGTGATTCGACGCCCGGCTCGGTGCGCTACGACGGGCTTCCGTGGTCCTGGGTGGTCGAGCTGTTGGGTCCTCGGCCGGCCGAGAACACCCTGGTGATCTGCGATCTGACGGCGGGGCGGGAATCCTGGGAGGTGGCCCGCGAACGGGCGCACGAGTTGTGCCAGGGCATCCCGCTGTGGGGCGTGTTGAATCCGCCGGACGTCAAGGGTCCGCCGCATCCGTTCACCCGGGCGCTGGCGGCCGCGCTCGCTCAGGGCTTTCCCGAACTTCCGGACCCGGTACCGGCCGAGGAGATCCACCCGCTGCTCGCCGAGCGGGCCCGACTGGTCCAGGACACGGTCGAGTTCGCGCCATCTGCCGGCTCGCTGGCGCTGGCCAACTGCTCTCCCGAGGCGCGTCCGCCGACCCTGCGTACGGCCGTTCGCAGGCTCAAGGCGGTCACGCCGCGTGGCAACGGCGCCGCCGGGACCGGGATCTCGGCGCTGTCCGCCGTGCCGCCCAACGGCATGACCCCGGCGCAGCGTTCCGGTCTGCGTGGCTCCGGTGTGGTCGGCGGCGGAGTCGATCGCGAGCCCGCCGAGCGGCGGCCGGCGTCCACCGACCCACGCGCCGAACCCGAAGCGGAGCCGACCACCCGCCCCCGCGACGAATCCGGGGTCGGCCGGCGCGCCCTGGGGCTGGTCCGATCCGTACTCACCTCCGGGCCGGACGACGAGCCCGAGGTACCCGGTACCAGCCTGCGCGACGCCCTCCGAGCCGGCGCCGCCAAGCCGGGCAGCCGCCCGCCGGTCCAACCCGCCGGCAAGGAGGGCACGCCGTCCGCGACCGGTCGTGGCGCCGCCGGCCAGGCCGCTCGCGGCAAGGCGCGCCCGCCCACCAAGTCCGGGCTGCTCGACCGTGAACCGGAGTTCCCCGGCCCGACCGACCGCCGCACGAACGAACCGGGACACAACTCGGCGAGCGGCTCCGCGGCGCGCACCGCCAACAGCGCCGCACCCGACTCCGTGAACAGCCCCGCAGGCGCCGCGACTCGCCCCACGCCCCGCACGACGACCGGCACCAAGCCGAACCGCCGTGCGGCCGCAGGCTCCGCGCCGCGCCCGCATCCCGAGCCGCCGCCCCCGCCGCCGCCTCGGATAACCGTGCGAATCCAGGCGACCGACGCCAGTGCGCTGACCCCGACCCCCGCGCGTCGTCCGCCGAGCACGAGTCCGACCCAACTGCCGCCGGCGCTCGCGCCGAACCGAGGGATCGGACCGGGCCGGCCGATGTCGATGCCGTTACGCGGCCGAGCCGTTGCGCCCACTCCCGCCCGACGGGCGCTGTCGCAGGGTGCGTCGGCGGCGGGCGCGTTGATCCGGCCGGCGGACGTACTGCCCACGTACTGGAACGAATTGGCCGCCATCCGCCACGCGGCGGACACCGGGCGCGGCATGGAGGCGTGGCAGAAGGCCGCCGAACTCAGCATGCACATGGAGCGGTTGGTCGGTCCGGCCCATCCCGGCACGCTGGACGCCCAGGCCATGCTGGCGTTCGTGAGCGCAGGACTGGGTCGGGTCGCGGACGCGGTACTGATCTACTGTCAGGTCGCCGAGCGCGGCGCGGAGGCGGTCGGCCCGCAACACCCGAGTACGATCGCCGCCGCGGACAACGCGCTCAAGGTGTGGCTGCGGGTGCCGGACGCCCAGGAGTCGGTGCGGCTCGGGCCCGCCGTCGTGGCGATGCGCGAACGTGTTCCGGGCCCGGCGAATCGTGGCCTGGAAACCGCCCGGGCGCACCTGACCCGGATGCGGTTCATCCTCGACCCGACTGCGGCGGACCCCCGCCCACGGCCCGAAGCCCGGTCCGACCCACTCGCCCAGGCCCCTTCCGACCCGGATCCCGACCGCCGGCCGACCCAGGTCCGAGGCGCCCCCGTCCGCCGCCGACACGCGAAGGCCTGAGCGAGCGCCCGGCGTTCATGCGGTCCCGTACCGGGCGGCCGCCCGGTACGCGCCGTCGGCCCCGCCCTCGAAGCCGTGCGCGGCTTCCGCGCGCCCGCCCAAAGTGCCCGCGCAAGACCCGACCACCCCTACCTGTCGCGCCCGCCGGCCTCGCCACCCGCCTCACCGAGGTCACCGAGGTCACCGAGGTCGCCAAGACTTCCAAGACCACCCACGTCACCCACATCACCCACGTCATCCACGTCATCCACGTCATCCACGTCACCCTGGCAACAGCATCCGATACCGGCGTCCGGTACCGGCGTCCTGCACCACTTCACCGACATCCCGCAACCGCATCCCGAAGTGCCCATCCGCCAACTCACGTTCGCCAAACCCCCGAGTCCCGGCGGGCTGCCGGGTCCGCCGATCCCCGCGCCCCACCGGCCCCACGCACCCCGCCGGCGCCCACCCCGACTCGCAAGCCGCCCCGCCCCCGCGAACCCCCACCCCTCGGAACTGCCGCCGCCTGCCCGCGCATTCGACCCGCCGCGTCGCCCCAGGTACGGCCGTTGCCCGCGATCAAAATCGCAACCCGTTCCATTTCTTGGCGTTCGCTCTGGTAGCGCGCTACCGGCCGGTACTAAGGTCACTCCACGCGTTGGCCCAGGGGGCCGTCCCTTCCCCCTGGTCCGACGTATTCGCACGGCCGCATTTCCCCCAGCACCCCCGTACCTCGATAGACCCAGCTGGTCGAGGAGGCCGCATGTCTTCCCCCACGTCCCCATCGGGCCCACCGGCCGCGAGCGATCCCGAACCCCCGCCGTCGGCACCTCCCGGCCCGCTGCCCGCACTGCTCCGGGGCCTGTGGCACCGCCAGTTGGACCGTTACCCGGCCAACGGCCCGCGGATCTTCTACCTGTCCATCGTGGTCATCGGCTCGGTGATTCTCTACTACGAGCTGTACATCCAGTACGCGGTCTCCACGCTGCTGATGCACGAATACGGCATGACGTTCATGTACGCGACGATGATCTCGGTCGTCGGCAACGCGGTCGGCGCGTTCGCCTCACTATTGGCCGGCCTCGCCGATCGGTGGGGTCGGGCCAACCTGGTCGTGTACGGCTTGGCGTTGACCGGTGTGCTCGTGCTGTTCGCGTTGCCCAACGCGCAGAGCAAGGGCTGGTTCATGTTCTTCATGGCCCTGGTGAACATCGTCGAGGGCATGGCCCTGGTCGCCACGCCCGCGCTGATCCGCGACTTCTCGCCGCAGGTGAGTCGAGCGGGCGCGATGGGCTTTTGGACACTGGGGCCGATCATCGGCAGCCTGGTGGTCACCTCGGTCAGCAGCAACACGCTGGACACCAGCAGTTGGCAGGACGAGTTCCGGTACGCGGGCATCGCCGGCCTGGTCGTGTTCGTGATCGCGTTGTTCGGGCTGCGCGAGTTGTCCCCGGCGCTGCGCGATCAGCTCATGGTCTCGCTGCGGGACAAGGCACTGATCGAGGCCAGGGCCCGCGGCCTGGACGTGGAGGCCGCGCAGAAGAACCACTGGCGGCAGATGATGCGGCTGGACATCCTCGCGCCCGCGCTCGGGATCAGCCTGCACCTGATGTTCTACTACACGGTCGTCGGCAACCTGGTCGTCTACTACTCGACCGTCTACGGGTACTCCGAGCAGCGGACGAACGCGCTCGCCAACTGGTACTGGGGCGCCAACGCGATCGCGCTCGTCGTGGTCGGCATCGCGTCCGACCTGACCCGGGTCCGCAAGCCGTTCATGATCGTGGGCGGCGTGGGCACGGTGGTCTTCACGTTCCTGTTCGCGCTGACCACGGACAAGCCGGACACGGACTACTACACGTTCGCGTGGCTCCTGGTCGGCATCGGCGTGTGCAGCGGGCTGACCTACGCGCCGTGGATGGCCGGGTACACCGAGACCGTCGAGAAGCACAACCCGGCGGCCACTGCGACGGGTCTGGCGGTGTGGGGCTGGATCATCCGGATCGTGGTGTCGGTGTCGGCGGTGTTCACGCCCCTGATCGTCACGTCGGCGACGCCGCTGGTGAACCACGGCGAAGAGGTGGTCGCGGCGCAGGCGGACGCCGGTCCCGCGCTGGAGTTGGTGCAAAAGGATCCGGAGCTGTTCATCCAGATGTCCAAGTTCCCGGACCGCGCGTCGATCCCGATCGAATTGCAGATCAAGGCATTGCAGCTGGCCGGCGGCGACCTCGCCAAGCTGAATCTGGTCGAGCAGAAGCAGAAGTCGCTGGGAATCCTGATCGACCACGGCGAGGACGTCCAGAAGGCGAAGGACCGCGCGAGCGACGAGTGGATGCGCTGGTGGTGGCTGACCCTGGCGTGTCAGGCGCTGTTCATCCCATGCGTGTTCGTAATGGCCGGCCGCTGGAGTCCGCGCAAGGCACGGGAGGACGAGGAGGCACACGCACGTCGGGTCGAGGAGGAACTGGCGGCACTGGGTGCCGATGGTCCAGTGGGCCTGGCGAAGACCGCCTGACTTGGAGGCGGCCTGCCGGTGCGGTGGGCACCCCGGGGCCGATCCGGCCCCGGGCGGCGCGATCCGCCCTGACGCGGACGCGACCCGTCCGGCCGAGGGGCAGCCCGTCTCGAAGGGTCAACCGCCCCGATGGGCGCCACCCCGAGAGGCACCCGTCCCGGGAGGCCGTCGTCCATCCCGGTGAATACCGAGGAACCGTCGAGGAAAACGCCGAGGGCCGGCGCCGCACACGAAGTGCGGCACCGGCCCTCGGTCGTGCTGATCGGTGAGGATCAGAGGCGGTTGATGTTCTCCGCCTGGAGGCCCTTCTGGCCCTGCACGACGTCGAATTCGACGGCTTCGCCCTCGACGAGCTCACGGTAGCCGTTGCCCTGAATCGCGGAGAAGTGGGCGAAGACGTCGTCGCCGCCACCGTCCTGCGCGATGAAGCCGAAGCCCTTTTCCGAGTTGAACCACTTCACGGTTCCGGTAGCCATATTTTTCTCCCTACATGTGGGCCGATGAACGAATCCACACTTCGTGAATCCGGGCGTCGCCGCGTTTTTCGCCCTCATTTCGGAAGCTACCGAAATGCAAAATGCACCTGTAGTGAACAGCTCTACAGGCGCACTCAGAAGATGATGCGAACCACAACTGCAACAGGCTTCAGACTAACACAGGATCGGCGCGAGATCGAGTCCTGCTGCAAAACGGCCGGGTCCGACCGCTTCGCACCGCACCCTGCGCACCCGATGTCCGGGTCGTGATCGGCGTAACGTCGAGGCGCTTCGACACGGGTGTCCCGCGCGCCTACCCGCCTGTGACAGATTCCAAACCAACAAACCTGGACATCGCGCCGCGCGGGGTGCCACGCTGATCCCGCCGAACCGGCCGCGTCACCGCGTACGGGCTCGCGCACCCGGGCGAGTCGTTCGATGCCGACCTCACCGGGGCCTCGCAGACCCTCCCTCGCCCCACCTTCCTGCCAGGACGCCCGTGTAACGCCCCGCCCCTGTCTCGGCCGCCTCACGCGGCCCTCGCGACCGTGCCCCGCGCCGCCGGTCGCCCCTCGCGCGGCCCGTGCGTCCTCCCTTACGCATGTCCGCGCTCACGTAGAGCGTCCCGCCACGTCGGATCGCCCGCTCGTCCCCACGACGGGCCCTCGGCCGGCCGCGCTCCCCTGCCTCGCCGCGCTCGCCGGTCCGCCCTGTGGCGGCATCTCGGCCTGCCGCCACCGGCCCGTTCGGGAAAAGAGCTCCACCCGTGTCCGTATTCACCCCGCCCGCGCGCGCCCGCGCGGGACGGTCCGGCAGCGCCGTCGCGGCCATCTCGATCCTGGCCTCGGCCGGCTATCTGACGGCCAACCTGTTGCCGGCCTTCCTCGACGCCGTCCGCACCGGTCTGGGGCTGTCCGGCACCGCCGCCGGCGCGATCGGTACCGCCGTACTGCTCGGCTCCGCGCTCGCGGGTGCGGCCATCACCTGCGCGGCAGGCGGCACGGGACGCGAGCGGCAGGCCCGGACCGGGCTGCTCCTGATGGTCGGCGGCTTCACCGTCGCGGCGCTCACCGGCAGTACGTGTCTCGCCGTCGCGGGCGCGATCGTCGGCGGGGTGGGCAGCGGGCCACCGGTGCAGGCACGACCACCCGCACAGCGGCGGTCGCCGGCGCAGACGCGAAAGGGGTCCCGGCCGCAGGCGCAGGCGCGAGGATGGTCCCGGTCCCGGGCGCAGTCGCCGGCGCGGCCCCGGGCGTCGACGCGGGCGCAGGAGCCCTGGCAGGCGCGGGCGCGAGCGCCGACACAAGCGGGGTCGCAGGCGCAAGCAGGGTGGTCCGGCGGCTGTCGGTTCCGGCGCGGCGTTCCGCCCGATCACGGACCCGGATCACGAGTCCCGCCGATTGACCACCCCTCGCGATCCCGGCCTCATCCCGCCCGCACCAGGGAGGGGTAAGAGCGCAGCGCCGCGCCCAAGCAACAACCCCCACCGCGCATCCCGCCCGCCCACGCACGCGCGCTCACCCGCCCCCGCCCCCTACCCGCGCCGAAGCAGTCGTCGGTTCCGTGTGACGTCTCGGGGATTGGGTCGGCTGTGGGCCCTCCTTCGTTGCGTGTGGGGGGCAAGATGGGCGCCATGGCGAAGATAAGCAAGGGCGGGAACACTCCGGTACCGACTGCCGAGCTTCGGGCGGTCCTGACCTGGCGCGCGGCGGGAGCTCCCGACGTGGACGCCTCGGCGCTGCTGCTGAATGCCGCCGGGAAGGTGCGCGCGGAGGCGGATTTCGTCTTCTACAACCAGCCCTCGGACGCCGTGGGCGCGGTCCGACACGAGGGCAAGCGGCCCGCCGCCGACGGCATCGTCACCGACACGATCCGGGTGGACCTGGCCGCGATGCCGGCGGACGTCGAGCGGGTGGTGATCGGCGCGTCCGCCGACGGTGGCACGTTCGGGCAGGTACCGGGCCTGGCGCTGCACGTGGTGTCCGCGCAGGGCGGTCCGATCGCCGAGTTCGACATCGACGAGGCCTCCACCGAGACGGCGTTCCTGTTCGGCGAGTTCTACCTGCGGGGCGGGGTCTGGAAGTTCCGCGCGGTCGGCCAGGGGTACGCGTCCGGGCTGACCGGCCTGGCCACCGACTTCGGCATCGAGGTCGCCACCGACGATGCCCCGAGCGCGGCATCCGCACCGACCGCGCCGAGCCTCTCGCCCACCCCGAGCGCGCCCCCGGCCCCCGCCAGGCCGAGTACGCCGCCGCCCTCGGCCCCCGCGGTCAGCCTGAAGAAGCAGAACCTGGTCAACATGGAGAAGCGGCTCGCCCAGGAGGGCCACCCGCAGCTGCTCAACCTGACCAAGCAGGCCGCCCTGAGCCTGGAGAAGCGTGGCCTCGGCGAGCACACCGCGCGGGTCGCCCTGTGCCTGGACATCTCGTACTCGATGCAGTCGCTGTTCAAGCAGGGCAAGGTGCAGGCGCTCGCGGAGCGGGTGCTCTCGCTCGGCCTGCGCTTCGACGACAACGCGGCCGTGGACGTGTTCCTGTTCGGCTCCCGCAGCCACGCGGTCGGCCAACTCGGGCTGGGCGAGTACCACGGCTGGGCCGAGCGGATCCGCAAGAACCCCGGTCTGGAGGGCTCGACGGACTACGCCGGCGCCATGCGGCTGGTCCGCGAGCACTACTTCGGCAGCAGCGGGCCGCGTCACCAGCCGCTCGCGAACGACCTGCCCGTCTACGTCATGTTCATCACCGACGGCCAGACCACCTCGCGCGATGCGACCCGTGAGCAGATGACCCACTCCAGCTTCGAGCCGATCTTCTGGCAGTTCATGGGCCTCGGCCGACGGGGCGGCTTCTCGTTCCTGGCGGAGTTGGACGACCTGACCGGCCGTTACGTCGACAACGCCGACTTCTTCTCGGTCCAGGATCCGGCGAACGTCCCGGACGGACAGCTCTACGACATGATGACGAACGAGTACCCGGGGTGGCTCGCCCGCGCGAGGACCCAGGGGCTCCTGATCTGATTCGGGCGCTGCCGATCCGACACAGGGCCGCACCGGGGCCACCGATCCGCCCCGGAGACCACCGACCCGCCCCTCGGGGCTCCCGAGGACCACCGATCCGAGGACTGCCGATCCGAGGACCACTATTGCGAGGACTGCCGATCCGACCCGTGGACCACCGATCCGGCCGCGGCCGGCCCACCCCCCTGCGGCCGGGTCGAGCCGTCCGGCCGGTCCACTCCGCGCACCCAGCGTGCGGGGAACGCGGAGAGCACGTGCAGGGCCGCCTCCATCGGCCCCTTGCGCAGCGTGTGCCGCCAGGTCCAGCACAGCAGCAGCGCGACGACTGTGAAGCCGATCAGCCGCTTCCAGGTCTGTCCGGCCGCGAGCGGGAACCAGCGGTCGATCGCGATCAGGTGGGCGGTGTACACGGTGAGCGCCATCGCGCCGACGGAGATCAGCGGGTCGAGCACGATCCGGCCGATCCAGGCGCGGCAGGCCAGCAGGGTCAGGCCGAGCAGGCCCAGGGCGACCCCGATCGCGCCGACGATCTCGAACGACGTGCCGGTGTGGCCCTCGGCGACGGTCAGCCATGCGGGATCGGACACCGGGACCGAGCCGACCCGGCTGTGGATCAGGTCGGACACGCCGTACGGCTCCGCGTCGCGGGCGAGTCGATCGCCGGTGAACAGCTCGACCACGAGCCAGGATCCGCCGTATCCGAGCACGGCCAGCCCGGTGCCGATCCCGACGAACGCGCGCTGTACCCGCAGGTCGGTCAGTCGTAGCCGACCGATCGCCATGCCGGCGAAGACGAACGGCAGCCAGGTGATCGCCGGGTAGCTGCCGGTCAGGGACAGCGTCTCGAACAGGTCGCCCGGGCCGTGCCAGTCGTCGAATCCGGGTGCGGCGTAGCGGATGTCGCCGGTGTCGCCGCTCGTGCGCAGCAGGTACGAGGCGATCGGCCCCAGGAGTGCCCAGCCCGCCGCGAGCAGCACGAGCGCGCGCGTGTCCAGCCACAGCGCGGGCCAGGCGAGCAGGAAGTAGAGGCCGTAGAAGGCGAGGATGACCAGCACGCCGGTGTCCAGGTCGGCCAGCCACAGGCCTAGCGGGATCAGCAGCACGGCCCTGATCAACACCCGGGTGATCGCGGCCGAAGTGTGTCGATTCCAGCCGCGCAGCGGTGCCCGGCCGGACATCAGGACCAGCGAGACGCCGGCCAGGAACGCGAACAACGCGGAGGCGCGGCCGGACGCGCCTTGAACGAGTGTGTCCACGCCGCCGTCGTAGGGGTCGGGGCCGACGTGCGAGGCGAACATGCCCAGGACGGCGAGCGCACGGGCGACGTCCACGCCGACGACCCGTGCCCGCGTGGTCGCCGGCTGCTCCACCCGCTCCCCGCGCTCCCCCGCTTCGGCTCGCATGCGTCCAGATTAGGCGGGTCCTCGAACTCCCGTCGGACTCGCGAGGAGACACCCGCCGCCGCATCGACAGGCGATCGCCCGGCCTGCTCGGCCGACCCGTCCGGCGCCCTCGGAATCGGGCGGGTCCTCCGAACTCCCGCGGACGCGCGAGAAGGCACCCGCGGCCGCGACGACAAGGCGCCGAGCCGGCCTACTCGGCCGCCGCGTCCGGCGCCTTCGCAGTGGCGGCCGCGTTCGGAGCGACCGACGACTGCGACGTCACCGCCGCCTCCGAGGTGGCCGGCGCCGATGCCTCGCCGCGCCGCCGCACCACGACCATGGCCAGCGCCAGCGATACGCAGCCGACGAACACGCCGACCACGACCGGTGTGCTCAGGCCGCTTCGCACCGAGGCTCCCGCCGCGCACTGGACCATCGTCATCGGCAACATGCCCAGCGCGGTTCCGAGCAGGAAGTGGCCGGTACGGATCCCGGTCGCCGCCGCGCCGTAGCTGACCACCGAGGAGGGGATCACCGGGATCATCCGCAGGATTGTGATCGGCACCAGGCCGTTTCGGGAGAGCCGGCGATCGAGCACGGCCAGCGCCTCGCGCTTGTGCAGCCAGCCGCTGATCCGCTCCCGGCCCATCCGGCGGCCGAGGTAGAGGCTGATCATCGCGCCCAGGGTGGCCCCGGCCAGGGTGACCATCGTGCCGCCGATGGCGCCGAACAGCGCGCCCGCAACCGGCGCGAACAGCGATTTGGGCACGAGCGCGACCACGCTCAGTGCGCAGACGACGATGAAGATCGCCACCGAGACCGGAAGTGGCCAGTGGGTCCACGCGCCGTGGTCGAGGAAATCCCGCAGCGAGTCGAGCAAGCCCCGCACGGTGTCCAACCTGCGCCCGCCCCTCGTACCCATGATTGTGTGTGCGCCCAGTGCGCCGGATCCCGGTGTCCGGGCGATCCACTCCGCGTCGTCGGCCACGCCGTCGCGGCGGCAGGCCCCGATCACGCCCATGCCCCCGGCGCGCATTCGGCCCATTGTACGGAGCCTTCGCGCTCCCCGTGCGGGCCCATCACCTGCCGAAACGATCACGATGTGACGGACTACCACCTGGAGCCGTTCGAGAAGGCGCTCGCGGCCGGGACGTCGCAGATGATGCCGTACTACGGCATGCCGATCGAGACCGAGCACGAGGCCGTCGCGTTCGGCTTCAACAAGGGCATCATCACCGGCCTGCTGCGCGAACAACTGGGCTTCGACGGCATCGTGTGCACCGACTGGGGTCTGATCTCCGACGCGAACATCATGGGTCAGACCATGCCCGCCCGGGCGTGGGGCGTCGAGGAGTTGTCCGTCCCGGATCGGGTGTTGCGGGTGATCGAGGCGGGCTGCGACCAGTTCGGCGGGGAGCACATCCCCGAGCAGGTCGTCGCGCTGGTGGCGGCGGGCCGGCTCGCCGAGGAGCGGTTGGACCGGTCGGTCCGGCGGCTGCTGCGGGAGAAGTTCGTCCTCGGCCTGTTCGACCACCCGTTCGTGGACCCGGCCGCCACCGCCGCGCTGGTGGGCACCGACGCCGGCATCGCGGCCGGGCTGCGCGCGCAGAGCAGGTCGATCACGGTGCTCAAGAACGAGTCGGTGCTGCCGGCGGCCGAGGGCACGCGCGTGTACGTCCAGGGTGTCGACGCCGAGGTGGCCGCCGGCTACGGCACGGTCGTGGCCACTCCCGAGGAGGCGGAGATCGCGATCGTGCGGATCAAGACCCCGTTCGAGCCGCGCGAGGGCGGCTTCGAACAGTTCTTCCACGCGGGTTCGCTGGAGTTCACCGAGGCCGAGCTGACGCCGATCCTGGACCTGTGCGCGAGCGTGCCCACCGTGGTGGACATCTACCTGGAGCGCCCGGCGGTGATCCCGGAGATCGCCGAGCAGTCGGCCGCGCTGGTGGCCGACTACGGCTGCGCCGACGCGCCGTTGCTGGACGCGCTGTTCGGTCGGGTGCGGCCCGAGGGCAGGCTGCCGTTCGAACTGCCGCGCTCGATGGCCGACGTGCGCGCCCAGCGCTCGGACGTGCCCCAAGACGGCGTGAACCCGGTCTTCCCGTTCGGGCACGGCCTGCCGTACTGAACTCGCGTGGCTGAAACCGAACACCCCCGAGCACACCGAAGCCACTACCCCGACGGGGTATCGGCTTCGGTTCGCCGGCACCACGGTGCACGAACATGGTGGGCGCGCCGACACGCACCGGTTCACCATTGCCGCCCGCGCCTGCTTAGGGTGCTGCCATGGGTAGCGAGCAGTGGGAGGACGTGGCTCTCTCCTTGCACGCGACGGCTCGGGCACTGCGGGTGTACCGGCTGCGAGCCGTCGTGACGACGGTGATCGGTCTGGCCTGCACGGGGGCCTGGTTCGCGGTTTTGTCCACGGCCGAGGACGCGGGCAACGAGGCATGGGGCGGCTGGGGCCCCGTCCCGCTCGTGGTCGGCCTCGTGGCTCTGGTGATCGGGATCGGCGCGCTGGTACTGGGCCGCCGGATGCGCCGCACGCTGGCCCGCCATCCGTGGGTGACCTGCTCGTGCCGCTTCCGCGATCCGGCCGACGGCGACGGTGCGTGGGGGCCGCCGCTGGTGATCGCCGACCGCGCCGGCGACGGCACGCGGTACGCACTGACGGTGGTGTCCATGTCGCACCGCTGGTGGCACCTGCACAAGTGCGACGGCGGCGACGTGTGGTTCGCGGGCGACCCGGTGCACGGCGGCGTGGTCTCCCCGCCCGGCGGCGAACTCCTGCTGTGGACCCGTCCGAGCCGACTCAGCCGCAGCAGTCGCCCCACCCGCCGCGCCAACCCCGCCGGAGCGTGAGGGTGCCCGCCGGGCACTCGGCCCGTCCCGGGGATCGGCTCATTTGATCGGACGCAGGCTGATCGGGTAGCGCATCACATCGCCGCCCGCCGCCCGAGCCCCGCCGAGGATGGCGAAGACCGCGATGGACGAGTACATGACGGCGATCATCAAGCCGCCGACGTCGCCGAGCAGCGCCAGGATCGGTGCCGCCACGAACGAGATCAGGCAGGTCAGCTGGAAGTTCAGCGCCGCCTTGGCGTTGTCCCGGACGAACTCCGATCGGGCGCCCACGGTCCTGCGGATCAGGTACGGGCCGACCACGGGCGCGCCGAAGCCGCTCCAGTGCGCGACCGCGCTCCATCCCCGCTCCCGGCCCGGAGGCAGGCG
Source organism: Embleya sp. NPDC005575 (assembly GCF_040605455.1). NCBI lineage: Bacteria > Bacillati > Actinomycetota > Actinomycetes > Kitasatosporales > Streptomycetaceae > Embleya > Embleya sp. NPDC005575. The sequence continues at coordinate 121,526 of NZ_JBEXCV010000002.1, forward strand.
CTCGTACGGCTTGGCGGGCTGGTTGAGCCACCACGGCGGCGGCATCGGCGGCCCGGGCATCACTCGGTGCATCGGCATCGCCGGCGGCCCCGACATCGGCATCAGCAAATCGTCGAGCAGCGCCTCCAGGTCCGCCCGGGTGCGCCCGGCCAGCGCCGCGGCCACCCGCTCCTCGAACTCGTCGTCGTTCAGCCTGCCTTCGCCGTAGGCGTGCTTGAGGTGTTCGATCGTGCGTTCACGATCCGCGTCGCCGACCCGCATATGCGCGGGCATGCCGTACCAATGAGGTGGATGAGGACCGGAGTTCGGGTGCATGCGCGGCTCCTCTCGCTGTGCACACGGCTCCGTACAGCATGCGCCGTCGACGGAGCGTGGTCCATCAGGGATAACCCTTGGCTCAACCCCTGGACAACCGCCGCAGGGATGAGTGCGATCCGCCCCGGGACGGAAAACGCATGCGGATTCCGCCCGGTGCGGCGCCGGGCCGGAGCCGGTCAGAACAACCGGCGCAGCAGCCGCAACGAATGCGCCTCCAGGTGTACGGAGGTGGCCGCCTTGGCCGCGGGCCGGTCCCGGTCGAGCACCACCGTCGCGCTGTCCAGCACCGTCCCCCACGCCGCGCCGTACTCGGTGGGTGGCAGCGTGAAGTGCAGATCCCCCTCGTGCGCGTTGATCAACAGGAAGAACGAGTCGTCTCGGATCGGTTCGCCGCGCGGGCCCGGTTCGCCGATCGCGTCGCCGTTGAAGAAGACCGAGATCGCCTTGTTGAATCCGGCCTGCCAGTCCGCCTCGGTCATCGGCCGCCCGCCGGGAGCGAACCACTCGATGTCGGCCAGGCTCGCATCGTCCGCCGGCACACCGCGTAGGAAGCGCCGGCGGCGAAACACCGGATGCTCGCGGCGCAGCCGGATCAGCATCTGCACCCATTCGAGGAACACCCAGTGCTCCCGGCCGCGTTCCCAGTCGACCCAGGAGACCTCGTTGTCCTGGCAGTACGCGTTGTTGTTGCCGCCCTGGGTGCGGGCGATCTCGTCCCCGTGCAGCAGCATCGGCACACCCTGGGACAGCAGCAGCGTCGCGGCCAGGTTGCGCTTGGTCTTCTCCCGCAGTGCGAGGATCTCGATGTCGGAGCTCTCGCCCTCCACTCCGCAGTTCCAGGACCGGTTGTGGTTCTCCCCGTCCCGGCCGTCCTCGCCGTTGGCCTCGTTGCGCTTGTGCTCGTAGGAGACCAGGTCGTGCAGCGTGAAGCCGTCGTGCGCGGTGACGAAGTTGACCGACGCGGTCGGCCGCCGGCCGTCGTGGCGATACATGTCGCCGGATCCGGTGAACCGGGCGGCGAAGTCCGGGAGCGTGCCCGGTTCGCCGCGCCACAGGTCGCGCACGGTGTCCCGATACCGGCCGTTCCACTCGGTCCACAGCGGCGGGAAGTTGCCCACCTGGTAGCCCTCGTCGCCGACGTCCCACGGCTCGGCGATCAGCTTGACCCGGCTGACCACCGGGTCCTGCTGGACCAGGTCGAAGAACGCGGAGAGCTTGTCCACCTCGTAGAACTGCCGGGCCAGTGCCGCCGCGAGGTCGAAGCGGAAGCCGTCGACGTGCATCTCGGTGACCCAGTAGCGCAGCGAGTCCATGATCATCTGGAGCACGTGCGGATGCGACATGCGCAGCGAGTTGCCGGTGCCGGTGGTGTCCCAGTAGTAGCGCGGGTCCTGTTCGGACAGCCGGTAGTAGGCGCCGTTGTCGATCCCGCGCAGGGACAGCGTCGGGCCCAGGTGGTTGCCCTCCGCGGTGTGGTTGTAGACCACGTCGAGGATCACCTCGATACCGGCCTGGTGCAGGCATTTCACCAGGTAGCGGAACTCCTGCACCTGCTGCCCCAGCGAGCCGGTCGAGGAGTAGGCGGCGTGCGGCGCGAAGAAGCCGATCGTGTTGTAGCCCCAGTGATTGGCCAACCCCCGGGCGACCAGGTGCCCGTCGTCGACGAACTGGTGCACCGGCATCAACTCGACTGCGGTGACCCCCAGCGACCGGAAGTACTCGATCATCGTCGGGTGTGCCATGCCCGCGTAGGTGCCGCGGATCTCCGGCGGGATGTCCGGATGACGCATCGTCAGGCCGCGCACGTGCGCCTCGTAGATCACCGTGTCGTGGTATTCGTGCCCGGGCCTGTGGTCGTCACCCCAGTCGAAGTACGGGTTGACCACGACGGAGGTCATCATGTGCGGCGCCGAGTCGCTCTCGTCGATCCGTTCCGGCTCGCCGAACCGGTACCCGAACACCGGTTGGCCCCAGCGGATGTCGCCGTCGAAGGCCTTGCCGTACGGGTCCAGGAGCAGCTTGGCCGGATTGCAGCGGATCCCCCGGTGGGGCTCCCACGGCCCGTGCACGCGGTAGCCGTAGCGCCGACCGGGTTGCAGGCCGGGCAGGTAGCCGTGCCAGATGCCACCGTCCACCTCGCGCAGCGGCACCCGTTCCTCGTTGCGGGCGTCGTCGATCAGGCACAGGTCGACGGCGTCGGCGACGTCGCTGTACAGGGCGAAGTTGACGCCCGTTCCGTCGTAGGAGGCACCCAGCGGAAACGGGTGTCCGGGCCACAGCGTCATCGAGGTTCCCCCTTCGCGGCCGGGATCGGCCTGACCGCACACCTGCCCGGGTCCGGGCCCGGGAACCGTTCCGCTGCCCGATGCGTCGGATGGCCATGCGAATCCACGACCGTTCCACGCGCCGGGCCGCGGCCCTGCCGATATTCGTGCTGGCGGCGGGACTCGTCGTCACCGGTTGCACCTCCTCTTCCGGCGGCTCGAAGCCGGATCCGGTGCGCACCGCCGCCCTGTCCGGGGAGACGATGCGGCTCACCGCGTTCGACTCGTGCGGCGCGCTGGTCGACGACTTCCGAGCGGCGGCGCTGCGCACGATGACCGAGAAGAAATCCGTCGACAACGCGAAGCCCGGGACGATGTCGGACGGCGAGGCGCCGGCCGCCGCACCCAGGGCGGCGGCCCCGCAGGGCCTGGCCGCGGATCAGGCGGCGCCCACCACGCCGGAGCACTCGACCACCAACACCCAGGAGCAGGGCGTCGACGAGCCCGACCTGGTCAAGACCGACGGGCGTCGGGTGCTGACCGTGGCCGACGGCCGGCTCAGCGTGGTGGACGCCGCGACCCACCGGGTCACCGGCACGCTGGACGTGCCGGGCGCGCGGGCGAGCGATCTGCTGCTGTCCGGCGATCGGGCCCTGCTGATCCTGGGCGGTTCGCCGAACCTGCCCAAGAGCAAGGGGGGTTCGGGCAAGATGGCGCCGATCCCGGGCGCCCCGGGCGGTTCGTCGAGCGTGGTCGCGGGCGCTCGGGCCCGCTTCGTGCTGGTGGATCTGACCGCCGCGCCGCGGGTGCTCGGCGACCTGTCGGTGGACGGAAGCTACACGGACGGGCGGCAGATCGGCAGCACCGCGCGGATCGTGGTGCGCTCGCGGCCTCGACTGTCCACGTCCGTGGACAGGTCGCCCGGCAAGGCCAAGGATCTGATCCAGCGCTCGACCGCCTCGGACTGGCTGCCGCAGTTCACCCTCGCCGCGAACGGGCGGACCGATTCCGGCAATCTGGTCGGCTGCGACCGGGTCAGCCGACCGCAGGCCAAGCCCGGCGATCCCGGGCACACCGGCACCGCGACGCTGAGCGTGTTGTCCTTCGACCTGACCCGCGACCTGGACAAGGGCGATCCGGTGACGGTGGCCGCCGACGTGGACAACGTGTACGCGTCGGAGTCCAACCTCTACCTGGCGACCACATCCACGCAGCGCGCCGTGTCCGGTGACGCGAAGGTGATCGGCGGCGGACCGCCGAGCACGACGACCACGATCAACCAGCTCGACATCTCCGGCAAGGGCACGCCGAGGCTGGTCGGCACCGGCGTGGTCTCGGGCGCGATGGTCAACGAGTACGCGATGTCCGAGCACGCGGGCAACCTGCGGGTGGCCACCACGCTCTCGCCCGGCGACTCGACCGTCCCCAGGACGGTGCCGAGCGATCTCCCGCAGAGCAACACCACCCGCGGCGACTCGGCCCCAAGCGGCGCGGTGCCGGGCCAAGCCGCTCCCGACAGCGCGGCGTCGGGCCAGGCCGTCCCCGGCAGCGCACCGCGCGGCGGCATCGCCCCGAGCGGCCCCACCGACACCGATCCGAGCACACCGCGGGACTTGCCGCCGCCGATCGCGCCCCGCTCCAGCACCGAGTCGGTGGTCACCGTGCTGGCCCGCAGCGGCGACAAGCTGACCCCGATCGGTCGGGTGGGCGGCCTGGGCCGGACCGAACGCATCATGGGCGTGCGCTTCGCGGGCCCGCTCGCCTACGTGGTGACCTTCCGCCAGACCGACCCGCTGTACACGCTCGACCTGAGCGACCCGCGCAATCCCAAGGCGGTCGGCGAGCTCAAGATCAACGGCTACTCGGCCTACCTGCACCCGATCGCCGACGGCCGGCTGATCGGCGTCGGCCAGGACGCCACCGACGGCGGCCGCCGCCTGGGCACCCAGGTGTCGTTGTTCGACGTGAGCTCCCTGGCGAACCCGACCCGGGTCGCGCAGTACGCGCTCCCGGGCGCGAACTCGCAGGCCGAGCAGAACGCGCACGCGTTCTTGTACTGGGCCAAGGACGGCACCGTGGTGGTGCCCGTGAACGATTCCTACAGCATCTCGGCGCAGCCGCAGTTCGCCCCGGGCGAGAAGTCCCCGAGCGGCGGTTCGTACGCGCTGGTGTTGCGGGTCGAGGGGAGTCGGATCGTCGAGGTGGGTCGGGTGACGCACCCGGGCGCGAGCATCCAGCGCTCGCTGGTGATCGGTTCCGACCTGTGGACCGTCTCGACGGCCGGGATCTCGGTGGACCGGCTCGCCGACGTGCGTCAGGTGGCCTGGATCCCGACCGCCTGACCGTCCCGGGCGGCACTCGGGCGGGCCGGTCTGGTATACCCGGGAGAGCTGATCTGACAGACCATCAGAAACGACCGGGAGCGCACATGGCGGCCACCGTCTTCACCGACCTCCAGCAGATCAAGGACTCGGTGGGCAAGCACCTCGGCCACAGCGAGTGGCTGGAGATCACCCAGGACCGGATCAACCTGTTCGCCGACGCGACCGGCGACCACCAGTGGATCCACGTGGACGTGGAGAGGGCGAAGAAGGGCCCGTTCGGCGCGCCGATCGCACACGGCTACCTGACCCTGGCGTTGTCCAACCTGTTCCTGCCGCAGATCGTCGAGGTGCGGAACATCTCGATGGGCGTGAACTACGGCGTGGACAAGGTGCGCTTCCCGGCCCCGGTCCCGGTCGGCTCCCGGGTGCGCGGCGGCGCGGAGATCGTGGCGGTCGCCGACATCGCCGGCGGCATCCAGGTGACCATCCGGATCACCGTCGAGATCGCCGACTCGGCCAAGCCGGCCTGCGTGATCGACTCGATCAGCCGCTACCTGGCCTGAGCGGGCCCGGCCGGCCGAGGACCGGTCGTCCTTCTCCTCGACGCCGGACGGGCCGCGATGGGCCCGTCCGGCGTTGCGCGAACCGGACCGGACCGGCCCTACGCGTCCGGCTCGATCACGACGCAGCGGGTGCGGCTGTAGATGGTCGGCATGCACTTGTTGCAGTGGACGCACAGCGACTTGGTGTCGCGTTCGGCCGCGATCCGGTTGATCAGCTCCGGCTCGCGCAGCACCGCGCGGCCCATCGCGACGAATTCGAAGCCCTCGGTCATCGCGAGGTCCATCGTGTCCCGGTTGGTAATCCCCCCGAGCAGGATCAGCGGCAGCTTCAGCTCGGCCCGGAACTGCCGAGCGGAGGCGAGCAGATATGCCTCCTCGTACGGGTACGAGCGCAGGATGCGGTTGCCGATCAGCTTGACGCCCAGCCGCTGCGGCTGCGGGAAGGTCGCGGCGAACTCCGGCACCGGCGCATCGCCGCGGAAGAGGTACATCGGGTTGAGCAGCGAGCTGCCCGCGGTCAGTTCCAGCGCGTCCAGCGAGCCGTCCTCCTCCAGCCAGCGCGCGGTCCGGATGCTCTCCTCCAGCCGGATGCCGCCCGGGACGCCGTCCTCCATGTTGAGCTTGGCGGTCACCGCGATCCGGTCGCCCACCGCGTCCCGCACCGCCCGACACACGCCGCGCGCGACCTTGGCCCGGTTGGCGAGCGAGCCGCCGTACGCATCCTTGCGGTGGTTGAGCTTGGGGCTGAGGAAGGCGCTGGCGAAGTAGTTGTGGCCGAGGTGGATCTCCACCGCGTCGAAGCCGGACTCGATCGCGAGCAGCGCGGCGTCGGCGTGCGCGCGGGTGATCCGGGCGATGTCCGCCTCGGTCGCGGCGTGCGTGATGCGCATGCCGAGCGGATTGAACATGCGCCCGGCGGACAGCGCGGGCCGGCCGTTGGACTTGGCGTTGGCCACCGGACCGGCGTGGCCCAGTTGTGCCGAGACCGCCGCGCCCTCGGCGTGCACCGCGTCGGTGAGGCGACGAAGCCCGGGCACCGCCTCGGGGCGCATCCAGATCTGGTGGCGGTCGGTACGGCCCTCGGGGGCGACCGCGCAGTAGGCCACGGTGGTCATCCCGATGCCGCCCGCCGCGGGACGCCGGTGGTACTCGATCAGATCGTCGGTGACCAGCGCGTCCGGGGTGGCTCCCTCGAACGTCGCGGCCTTGATGATCCGGTTGCGCAGCGTCAGCGGGCCGAGCGTGGCGGGGGCGAAGACGTCGGGTATCACGAGGCACCTCGTTCTGTGCGTGCTGTTCGGGACGGACCGGGCGTGGACGGGTCGGCCGGCGACGCGTCGGCGGGGCGTGGGGCGTCGAGGCCCGCGGTGACGAAGCCGACGACGGTCGCCGCGGCGGGCGGCGGTACGAACGCGTCCGCCACGGGCCGGCCGTAGAGCTGGAGCAACAGATCGAAGGCGAGTCGCCAGCGATCCGTGATCTCCCGGGCGCTCAGGTCCGGGCGCGCCGCAGCCAGCAGTCCACGCCACGGTTCGTGCCGAAACCATGGGTCGTCCCACGGCAGTTCGTGCCCGGAGAGCACGGTACGGGCGAGCAATTGCAGCAACATCGGCCCGTTGGGTTCGCGGGCCAACCGGTCGAACGGCTCGACGATGATCGTGACCACCTCGCCGACCGTGGGCGTGCGACCGGCCGCGCGGGCCCGCTCCAGGTCGGCCAGTGGCTCGGCCCACAACGGCCCCAAGCGCTGTTGCAGCAGCGCCACGACCAGGTCCCGCTTGGACCCGAAGTGATAGTGCACGGCAGCCGGATTCATCCCGGCGGCCGCGTTCACCGCCCGGATGGAGACCTTGTCGTAGCCGTGGGCGAGGAAGAGCCGTTCGGCCTCGTCGAGCAGCCGGGCCCGCGATTGCGCTGTCACGGCAGGCACCAAACCACGAAGCGCCGGCATTTTCAATCACTGATTGAAGCAATGATGCAATCCCGGCGGGGCCGACGGATCCGGCGCCGCGATCGGGCCCGGACGCGGGCTGCGACCCGGGGGCTCATTCCAGGGGCACCACGAGCACCGGGCAGTGGGCGTGTTCGATCGCGGCGGCCGCGACGTGGCCGACCCAGTGCCGCAGCGGGCCTCGGCGGTGTCGAACGCCGACCACCGCCAGTGCGCTGCCCGCCGATGCCTCCACGAGCGTCCCGGCCGCGTCGGCCATGACCGAGTCCGCGCGTACCTCGACATCGGGAAACTGCTTCCGCGCCCAGGTCAGGGCGCCTTCCAGGGCGGTCGCATGCACCTCGGCGACCGCGCGCATGTCCGCCTCGCTGGGCCCGGCGAGCCCCGCGTAGCCCGGCCAACTCCACGCGTGCACCGCATGCACCGGCATGCCCCACCCACGGGCCGCCTCGAACGCGGCCCGCATCGCCTGACCGTCGCCGTCGCCCTGAATGCCGAGCAGCACGTCCGCGCCGGCCTGCCCGGCCGGCGCCCCGTGCTCGCCGCGCACGATCAGCAGCGGGCACGTCGTCCGCGCGGCCAAGGAACGCGAGACCGAACCCAGGAGCAGGCCGACGAACCCGCCACGCCCACGCGATCCGGCGACCAGCAACTGCGCGCCCTCGGCCGCCGCGAGCAGCGCGTCCCCGGGCAGGCCGTAGCCGACCCGGGCCTGCACGGTCAGGTTCGGATGGCGCCGCACCGCCGCCGCCGCGGCGTCCTGGACCAGCGCCTCGGCCGCCCGAGCGGTTTCCTCGTCCGGTTCCACCGTCTCGAAGCCGGGAGTGGCCATCGGCACCCGGATCGCGTGCACGATGCGCAGCAGTGCGCCGCGCCGGACCGCCGCCTCGGCGGCATGGGCCACCGCCCGGTCGCCGTGCTCCGAGCCGTCCGTGCCCACGACCACCAGGGGTGTGTCGACCTCACCTGTGTTCGCCATGCCTGCTCTCCACTACCGGTGTCGAAACGGCGAAGACCGGCCCGGCGGACCTGCCGCCGAGCCGGTTCGGATGACCGCCGCGATCAGAAGCTCAGGTTGCTCAGCAGGTTCGCGACGCTCTTGCCGCTGCTGTGGATGCTCGGCGCGATCGAGGTGCCGGCGAGATAGAACCCGAGCAGTGAGCACACGATCGCGTGCGGGATTCGCATGCCGCCCTTGCGGATCAGGATGAACACGATGATGGCCAGCAGGACGACGGCGGAAATGGACAAGGCCATGGGGGTGACTCCTCGGGAGGCGCGCTGGGGAGCGCAGGGGACGGATCGTCCGCGCCGATGTCGGGACAGCGCGAAGAGTGCCGGTGGGACGGCGGAACTTCTGTGCTTTTGTCACCATCACAAAAACTAACAGAAAGTGTCTATAAAGTAGCAAAAGGTCACGATTTCGCTCGCTGGGGTCGCTCGCCGTGACAGCGTGTCGCGGCGTGTCGCGGCGTGTCCGGGCGTGTCCAACCCCGCGCCCGGCGTGTCGGGCCGCGGACCGGCGCCGAAATCGCCCGCCGTCACACCTCGATCGCTCTTCCCGACCCACCCGAGCCGTGGAATTCTGGCCGCGCCCGCGCCCAGCCAGCACCACTGCCGGAAGGTCCGCCGTGCCCGAAACCATCGACAGCGCCACCCCCGACGCCACCACGTTCGACGTCTACAGCCCCGACAGCTACGCGGCGGGCCTCCCGCACGCGACGTTCGCCGAGATGCGCCGAAGCGCTCCCGTCTACCGGCACGCCGACCCGGAGCGGCCGGACGGCTTCTGGGCCGTCACCCGGCATGCCGACGTGATCCGGGTGTCCCGAAACCCGGAGATCTTCTCCTCGCGCGAGCGGCTGTCGCTGCTCGTCGAGCCCGAGGAGGACGTGCTCGCCACCCAGCGGCTGATGATGCTCAACATGGACCCGCCGGAGCACTCGCGGCTGCGCAACATCGTCAACAAGGGCTTCACCCCACGCACCACGCTGACCCTGGAGGACAAGGTCCGCGAGGCCTGCGAGCGGATCGTGGCGAGTGCCCTCGACCGGGGCGAGGGCGATTTCGTGGCGATGTGCGCGGCCGAGTTGCCGCTGGTGGTGATCGCCGACCTGATGGGTGTACCGCAGATCGACCGGCATCGGCTGTTCGAGTGGTCGAACAAGCTGGTCGGCGAGGCGGACCCGGACCTGCGCCAGGACGCGGGCGAGGCCCAGCAGGTGCAGATGGAGATGTTCGGCTACGCGGACGCGCTGGGCGCGGCCCGGCGCGAGTGTCCCGTGGACGACATCGTGTCCAAACTGGTGTGCCCCGACCGCGACGGGCAGGAGCTGACCGCGATCGAGTTCGACCTGTTCTTCATGCTGCTGGCGGTGGCCGGCAACGAGACCACCCGCAACGCGATCTCCGGCGGCATGCTCGCGCTGATCGAGCACCCCGAACAGTGGGAGCGGCTGCGCGCCGACCCGGCCGAACTGGCCGGCACCGCGGCCGACGAGATCGTGCGCTGGGTCAGCCCGGTCAACGCCTTCAAGCGCACCGCGGTCCGGAACACCGAGCTGAGCGGGCAGCCGATCGCCGCCGGCGACAAGGTGGTCGTCTACTACGCGTCCGCCAACCACGACGAGGACGTGTTCGTGGACCCCTACCGCCTCGACATCGGGCGCGACCCGAACCCGATGCTCGGCTTCGGCGGCGGTGGGCCGCACTTCTGCCTCGGCCGGCACCTGGCCAAGCTCGAACTGGAGATCATGTTCCGCACCCTGGCGGAGCGGGTGGAGCGGGTCGAACTGCTCGGCCCGGCACGGCGAATGCGGTCCAACTTCCTGAACGGCATCAAGGACATGCCGGTCCGGATCCACCGGGCCTGACCCGACCGCGGACCGAACCGACCGCGGTCGGCCCGACGGGCGTCGGGCCGACCGCGGCACACCGGGGAACCGGTCGTCAGGCGGCGGGCACCTCGATGTCGGTCTCCAACCGGCGGCGTGCCCGCAGCCCCTGGGTGATCGGGTGCTCGTCGCCCAGCTTGCGCCGACACGCCCGCTCGGTGCGGGTGAACCATTCGCGGGACTCGTCCCGCAGGCCGATCTCGCCCAGGCTCTGCACCCGGTTGCAGGCCGCGACCAGGGTGTGCGGGTGATCCGCGCCCAGCAGCGCCTCGTACCGGTCGTAGGTCGCCCGGTCCAGGTCGGCGCACTCGTTGGCCTGGCCCGCCTGGTAGAGGTTGTTCGCGTGGTTGAGCGCCGCGGCCAGGGTGTACGGGTGGTCCTCGCCCAGCAGTTCGCGCAGACCCTCCAGGCTGCGCAGCCCGAGGGCCATCGCCTCCTCGTCCCGGCCGACCGCCCGCAGGTAGATCGACAGGTTGCTGGCGCACCCGAAGGTGAACGGGTGCTGCGCGCCGAACTGCTCGCGGTAGCCCTGGTACGCCTCCTGAGCCAGGTCGAGCGCCGCCTCGTCGTGGCCCATCGCGTGGTTGTCGGCGGCGAGGTTGACCGTGCAGGAGAGCAGCACCGGATGGGTGGGACCGAGGTAGGCCCGGTACTTCTCCAGGGTGTCGCTGTCCAGCGAGCGGGCGTAGCGGGCGTCGCCCGTCTGCCGGATCGTCACCGCGAGGTTCTTGGCGGTGCGCAGCGCGTCCCGGGTGCGACCCATCGTCTCCTCGCGCGCCAGCGTCTGCTGGAGCACCGCCCGCGAGCCCGGGTAGTCGCCCAGCTCGCGCAGGTCGTGGCCGACCTCGTTGGCCAGGAAGCAGGTCCTGGAGTGGTCGTCGCCCTGAATCCGCCGACGCCGGTCGAACGCCTCCTGGTGCACCTCGCGCGCCTCCTCCAGCAGGCCCATCAGGCGCAGTGAGACACCGAGGTTGTTCGCCGCGAGCAGGGTGTCGTTCGCGTCCTCGCCGAAGACCTCGCTGAAGCGCGTGTAGTTGTCCCGATCGGATTCGAGCGCGGTGTGGAAGCGGCCGAGCGAACGCAGGTCGCCGCCGTAGCCGCGGCCGGTGATCAGCGTGTGCGGGTGGTCCGGGCCCAGCGATTCGCGCTGCGCCTCCAAGGTCGCCCGGTCCAGGTCGTACGCCTTGCGGTACTTGCCCTGAGAGCGGTAGACGTTCGCCAACTGGGTGCACATCCGCAACGTCAGCGCGTCGTGCCGGCTGAACCGCGAGCGCCACCGGTCCAGCGCGATCTCGGCGATGTACTGGCCGAATTCCCAGTCGTTGAATCGCCAGGCGAAGCGGACCTGTTCGACGATCCAGCGGCGCACCGACTCCGAGTCGCTCTCCAGCGCGCGCGAGGGCACCAGATGCTTGTAGAGCTCCTCGTACGTCTCCTGGTTGGCCGGGTCGTCCACATCGCCGGGCGCGTTGGCGGCCAGGATCTCCAGCACCCGGGCGCGCCGGGCGGCGTTCTCCTCGGGCGGCATCTGGTCGCGCAACACCGCCTGGACCAGCCGGTGCACCTGGATGGTGTCCTCGCCGCGATCCACCCGGGCCAGCGCGTACCGGCCGAGCTGCTGGAAGATCCGGGACAGCAGGAGCGTGTCGCCGAGCGAGCTGTCCACCCGCACCAGTTCCTGGAGCACCTCGCGCGAGCGCAGCAGCCGCATCGAGATCGAGTCGGGCGACAGGTACGCACACAGTTCGAGCAGCCGCACCGCGGCCGGCTGCCGCTCCTTGAGCTCGTCGAGCGAGACGGTCCAGGTCGCGGCGGCGGTGGTCGGGTAGTCCGGCGGCTGGCCCTCGTCCAGGATCGCGCTGACGCGCGTGTTGACCCGCTCCAGATACTCCTCGACCTGCATCGCCGACTCGGCGAGCCAGGCACCGGCCTGCTCGACCGCCAGCGGCAGGTCGCCCAGCGCGGTGGCCACCTTTTGCGCGTCCGCCTCGGTCAGCGACGGCACCCGGCGCTGGAGCAGTGCCACACTCTCGTCGCGGCGGAACACCGGGACCTCCAGCGGGCGGGCGCTGCGCGCCCAGAGGTCGTTGCGCGAGGTGACCAGGACGTGGCCGTTGACGCTGCCCTGGGGCATCAGGTGGGCCACCGACGCCGGTTCGTCCGCGTTGTCGTAGATCACCAGCCAGCGGTCGTAAGGATCACCCTGTTGCAGGGTCTGCAACACGGTGGCCGCCGCGTCCGTGACGTTCTCCCCGGAGGGCAGGTCGAGCCGATCGCCGAGTCGGGCGAGCTGGGCGGCGACGCCCTGCGCCTGCTCCGCCGACACCCACCAGATGACGTCGTAGTCGGCGGCGAAGCGGTGTGCGTACTCGAGCGCGACCTGGGTCTTGCCGACACCGCCGAGGCCGTGCAGCGCCTGGGGCAGCACAGCGGTGGCGCCCTTGGCGAGTTGGTCGCGCAGCCGCTCCAGGATGTCGTCGCGTCCGGTGAACGCGGGGTGGCGTGGCAACAGTTGGGAGACCCTGGGCTTGGTACCGGGGAACCTGGGGCCGTCTGCGGGCACGGCGTCGGTGGGCGTGCGCCCGAACGCGGTCAGGAGCACGGTGCGGCACTGTTCCTCGGACAGCGAGGTCAAGGTGACCGTCTCGCCGACACCCGGGTCGCTGTCGATCAGGTCGTCCACCCGCAGGGTCACCACGCTCGCCTGGTCGACCGCGGCCAGTCGGCGCAGCGCCGTGCGCATCGCGGTCCAGGATCGGCTGGGCAGCGAGTGGGAGGACGAGACGACCACGACACTGTCGACGTTCTGCAGGTCCTCGACGGAGGTGTCACAGCCACCGGTGCCGACCACCTGGGCGCCCGAGGCGGCCAGTTGGGCGCGCACCCAGTCCACCCACATCCGGTCGCGGGCGCTGTAGAGGATGCGCACCGTGACCGGGGCGGTGTAGCGGATGCGCTCGAAGCGGCGCAGTTCGCGCCGGCGGTCCACCTCTTCGATCGGGTCGAGCCGGGTGATCGCGCCGTCGGTGAGCACGCCGGTCAGCCGCTCGTAGGCGCTGAGCAGGCTGCCTTCCTGGAGCGGCCGGTCGCCGAGCGTGGCCAGGGTCTCCTCGTAGGCGTAGAACGCCTTGTAGGGGATCTCCACCTCGCCCCAGTACTTGGTCCGCTCGGCCTCGGAGCGTTCCGCGAGGAACTCGGCGAAGCGCTCGCGGGCGTGGTCGCGGCCGGCTTCGAGCTTGTCCTTCTCGTCGTCCTCCACGCGCATCGGCACGGGCAGGATGCGCAGCGGGCGGTCGGCCTGGCGGGCGATCGAGCGGGCCACGTTGACGCCGCCGTCGATGGCCTGTTCGTTGAGCGTGAAGCCGTCCACCACGATGTCCGGCAACAGGGTGGTGCAGATGCCGGCGATGTCGTTGAGCCCGGTGCGGCTGTCGATCAGCGCGTAGTCGTAGGACGCGCGCATGTCCTCGCGCAGCGCGTCCAGGAAGCCGATGCCGTGCGGGCTCTCGCAGAAGTCGGCCCAGTTGAAGCCGGCCAGCGTGGCCGCGTACTCGTGGTTCTGCCGGCCCGGGCCGAGGAAGCGGATCAGGCCGCCGTCGGCGAAGTCCCGGTCGACCTTGACCGCGCAGCCGTCCACTCGGCTCTCCGCGTCGCGGCTCGCCTCGATCATCGCGTCCGTACTCGTCGGGGAGCCGACCACCTTGGCGAACGCGCGGATCATGTCGAGCACGCCGCGCGTGTCCTCCAGCCGCTTGTCGATCAGGTACGGGTGGAAGTAGCGGTGCAGGCCCGGTGATTCGAGGTCCCAGTCCACGACGAGCACGCGCTTGCCTCGGGAGGCCAGGATCCAGGCGACGTTGGCCAGGGCCATCGTGCGCCCGGTGCCACCCTTGTACGAGTAGAACGTGACGACGGTTCCCGGCGGGTTGTCGCTCATCGTTTCAGTGCTCCTCAACATCGCCACCGGGTCCCCACAGCAACGGGCGGCGGGGATTGTGTCGGGCCGTGATCCAGCGGGGTCGGGTGGGCAGGTCCGGCCCGGTGCGCGCGTGCATGGGCAGGACCCGGGCAGCGGTCGCAACCGGCGCGGAGCCCGCGTACGGCATTCGGGCGGGGGTGGGGCTCGCGGTGGTGCGCGCGCCGAGGAGTTCGCGTGCCTCGGCCGGCGGCAGCGGGCGCAGCGGGACGCGGTTGACCTCGACCACCACACGCGCCAACTCGGCGATCAGCCGCCGGTAGTCGGCGGAGTGGCCCTCCAGGCGCATCAGGTCGAACAGGCCCTGGCGGGCGTAGATCGGACCGTAGTCGCCGTCGGCGCCCACGTCCGGGGTCGGCTGCTCGCCGGGGCGGGCTTCGGTGGCGCGCCAGCGTACGGTGGCCATCGCGTCGAGTTGTTCGCCGGTGCGCACGCGATGTCCGCGCACTCGTTCGGCCATCACCGCCCATTCGCGCATGGCGTCGGGATCGGCGAGGTAGTCGGGCGAGGCCAGCACCACCGCGGCGGGAACCGAGCAGGCGGCGAACATTTCCGGCGGGTCGCCCGGATCGCGGTCCGCGCACGCCGACAGCAGGCCCCGCGCACCGTCCAGGCCCGGCATTCGGGCGGAGACGGCTTGTTCGAGGTCGGCGTGGAAGCGCTCGACGTAGACACGCTCATCGCCGCACGACCGACTCGTGAAGAAGACCGGTGTCATCTCGACCTCTGCTGTCGGTGCTTCGTTTCGACGCGCGTGGGATTGCCCTCCCCGTCCGTCACTCGTTGTTCCCAGGCTACCCGAGTCCATCACTCGAAGTTACTCCTCGTGACATCAGGTAATCTCATGTTCTCTCTCGTTTCGTATCGTTGCGCCCATGCCCGGGACCGGCCCATCCGAGTCCGCCCCGGCTCCGGCACCGTTTCGCTCCGCCCAGGTCCGCCGGCCCGATCGCACCCGTTCGGCCGCGCGCCGCGCCGCGTCGGCGGGCACGTCCTCGCGCCACCAGGATTCGACGGTGTCCGCCATGCCGGCCACGATCCGCTCGCCGTCCGGCGTCAGTTCGCCGCACGCGCGCAGCGTCCCGATCGCCTCCGCGACGTGCGCACGATGCACGGCGAACTCGGCCTGTGCCCGATCCTGCTCCTCCCCCGCCGCCGTCTGCCGCCGAATCCGCCAGAAGTCCGCGATCCCCAGGTGCGCGTAGGCACCTTGCAGGAGCGCACCCACCGGTCGGGGGTCCAACCGCCAGGGCGCCCGATACCGGAGCGTCGAGCGTTCCGAGAGATTCGTGATGTCCTGTACCGCGCCGAGCTTGTTGTGCTGGAACTCGTGGATCAGTGTCACGGCCAGCGTGATCGGCCCCATCGCCGGCGCCAACGCGATGCTTCCGAACGCGTATCGGGACGACGAACTGAGGCTGACCCCCGGTTCCGCGACCACCGGGACCAGCGTGGACAGCGCCTGGCCCAGACCGGCCGCGTAGGCCCGGTGAGCAACTGCCAGCCGATCCCACGCTTTCCCGAAGTTCCTTTGCAGCAAGGATACTTGGTGCGCGGACAACCGGGCCGTCGGCTCCCAGCGGTGCACGTCGCGATAGGGGTCCACATCCTCGATCGCCAAGGTGGCGGACAACCCGGCGGCCGTGGCGGAACATACCCGATTGGCCTCGCGTCGCGCGAGGAGGTCGACTCGCCACTGCCGTGCGATCGGCGCGGTCCCACCCGTGCCCTCGGCCACGCGCACCCGGCCGAGCGTGGGCAGGTACACCCACCCGTCGACCGCGCGCACCCGGATCCGCTCCCCCGGGGCGTGCTCGGGATCGGCGCGCAGCGCGGCGGCGGCCGCGATCGAGCCGAGGTGGTCGAGCAGCCGATCCGCGTCGGGTGCCGCCGGGCCCGCCTCGGGTCGACGCAGCCTCAACAGGCAGCGCATCGCCCACGCGCCGGTGTACGGATGCATCAGCACCGTCCGGGCCGCCTGCGGCGCCGTGCGCTGGATCTGGGCGAGCAGGTCCAGCGCGTCGACCAGGTGTGCCGTGCGGGTGCCCGGCAGCCGCTCGCGGGCGGTGGCGACCACCGCGTACACCTGGAGCAGTCGGCGGCTCTCCTGGGCCCGCACAAGAGCGGCCACGGCCTCGGATCCGCCGTAGCCCGCGGCGAGTTCGGCGAACACCGCGGCGTCGAGGCGATGCGTGCCGATCATCGCCGACGCTCCGGGCCCACCAGCGCACGCACGTCGGCACGCACCCGAACCGCCACGTGCTCGATCAGTGCCCGCAGGTCGGCGCAGTACACCGAGGGATTGTCGAATCCGTTGGCCGGGTGGTAGCGATGCGCCCGCAGGCCGCCTCCGCAGGTGCGCAACACCGGACAGCGCCGGCAGGTCGGGCTCGGCTCGGCGATGCCTGCGCCGGAGCCGGCGAAGGCGGTCGCGGCGAGCACGGCCGCCGGGTCGTGCCGGAAGACGTCCAGCCCGGTGGCCGCCGCCCCGTCGTAGGCGGCCTTGAGGGCGTCCTGCCGCTCGAAGGTGCCATCCGTCTCGATCACCACCGAGCCCGCCGGGCTCAGTCCGAGCGTCTCGCTGCGCACGGCCCGACCCAGGGTCAGGTCGACCAGGTCCTCCAGGATGCGCACGCGGGTCTCCCGCACCGGTGCGCCGTACCAGCGGTCGAAGACGGCGATCAGCCAGTTCGCATGTGCGGTTTCGCCGGCGCGCGCGTCGGGCGGCGGATACTCCCACGTGGCGTGCGGGAGCAGCAGGTCGATCATCGGCGGTGCGTGCGCGAGCAGTTCCTCGTAGGTGGCGACCGGATCGTTCGCCAGGTCGATCGTGGCGAGCAGTCCGCCGTACAGGGGCCGGTAGCGCGGCCGGCGCAGCAGTTCGATACCGCGCACCGTCTCGGCGTGGCTGCCTCTTCCGTCCGGCCCGCGCCGGTGCCGGTCGTGGGCGAACTCGTCGCCGTCGAGCGAGACACCGACCCGGATCCGGTGCGCGAGCAGCACCTCGGCGCAACGCTCGTCCAGGAGCACCCCGTTGGTCTGCAGCGTGAAGCGCGGCTCGGCCACGCCCGCCAGCGCGGCCCGTAATTCGCTCGCGATGGCGTCGAGTCGATCGGGTCCGACGAGCAATGGCTCACCACCGTGCAGCACGATGTCCAGCGTCCGCAGGCCGGCCCGCTCGGCATGGGCGCGCAGCCATCGACCCAGCGCGACCACCGTCTCGTCGGCGATCAGGCGGGGCCGGTTCCGCCAGCCCTGGTCCCGGAGTTCGTACACATAGCAGTAATCGCACGCCAGGTTGCAGCGCGCGGCGATCTTGACGATGAATTGCCGAAACGGTATCGCCTCGTTCATCGGCCCTCCCACGGTCAGTTCCGAATGCCGGAACTCCCGTCCGACCGGGGTTCGTCGGCACCGTCGTCCGCGTCGGCCGGCACCCATATCTCGGCGAAGGCGGGCTCGACGGCGCTGTCGAAGGTGGCGACCACCGCCTCCGAGGGCTCCTCGGACTCGCGAATCAACCGGCGCAGCGCGGAGCCGAGCACGGAGGCCGGCAGGTCGTCCAGATCGTCGAGACAGAGCCCGTCGAGGTCCGGCAGAGCCGACTCCACGCCACCGCGCTCCCCTTGCATCCGCAGGTCCCCCGTTCTCCCGCGTCGCCCGGACGTTCGAGTCCGTGTCGGACGACCGGCGTGTGCCGTTCGCGCGTGCCGTCCGAGTGAAACCCGTACATTCGAGTGCGGAACGTATCGCCACGATTACACAAGCCTTCCTATACTAGCCGGGCCGGGTCGGCCTGCGCGATGCTCTGTGTGGGCAGAGTCGTACACACGAACGGCCACGGGGGACGGCAGTTGCTGGAACCCGCCGCCTCCGGCGCGTGGGTATCGCTCGGCCGTCCTTGTACGGTGCTCGATCCCGGGGGTCGCTTGGTGGACTACGACTTCTTCACGAGTCACGTCGCCGACCGTGATCCCAAGTGGGCTGCCCGCTTTCACGACGACATCGAGGCGGAACTGCGGCGCGCGGGCGACGGGGTGCGGGCGGCGATCCGGTTGCAGCCCACCTTCGGGCCGATCCAGGTTCCGGACGGGGATCCGCCCGCGCAGGCGCGGGCGATGGTCGCGCTGTGCTCGGACGACTACTTCGAGGATCTGGACTGCGGGCGCGACTGGGCGGTGTTCACCGACCGGTTGCGTCGACACGAGTCGATCGTGGGCGTCTCGCCGCCGAATCTGATCGCGGTGCCCTGGACCACGATGGAGCAACCGCTCCCGGCCGCCCTCGGCGCGATCGAGTGGCCCGCCGGGATCGCCGGGCCCGGCGGCGGCCCGAGCGTGTTCGACATGCTGCGGCTGGGCGGCATCCGCGACCTCGGGTACGTGCGCGCCGTGCGCACGGTCGCCGATCGGGTGGCCGCGGCGCTGCACCATCGGCTCGCGCCGCTGAGCCCCGGCGAAGCGGCCGAGGTCGAGCCGCTGTTCGGCAGCCACGAGGCCGGCACCCGCACACTGCCCGAGACACCGCGCCGGCTGCCCATCCTGGAACCGGTCCCACCGGCCCGCACCGACCTGGTGATCAGCTACGTGGGCAACGACCTCGCCTGGGCCGACTGGGTCAGCGAGGTGCTCACCTTCGAGGACTACCGGGTCTCGCTGAGCCGCTGGGACTGGAGCGCGGGGGTGAGCTTCGGCAAGGCGATGGCCCAGGCGCGCGGGTTGGGCGAGCACGTGATCGCGCTCTTCTCCGAGCACTACTTCGAGGCCAGACGACTGGCCATGGACGAATGGGAGGAGGCCCTGGGCGATGCGGACTCCGGGGGCAGGCTGTTGCCGATCGTGGTCGGTCGCACCCAGGTGCCGTCGATGTTCCGCGGCGTCCGGCCGGTCGACCTGACGGAGGCGGACGCGGTCGGCCAGCGCGATCTCCTCGTGGAGGCGGTGCACCGGTTCGCGCCGTTGCCCGCGCGGAATCCGGGGTTCGCCTGACCGTGTCGGACCCGATACCCTCGCCGCCGCGCCCACCGAGACCGGCCGGACCGCCCAGGATCCCGCCTCCGCCCCCGCCGCGCTCACCCACGGACAATCCGCCGGTGTGGCGCGTCCCGGGCACCAGAGGGCGCTTCTACGGGCGTGACGGCACGCTCGCCGACCTGCGCACGCTGCTCCAGGTCGAGCACCGTGTCGTGCTGCGTCCGCAGGACGACCTGCCCGGCCTGGGCACCACCCATCTGGCCCGCGAGTACGCCTACCGGCACCGGCATCTGTACGACGTGGTGTGGTGGTTCGACTGCGCCGCCCGCCCCACCGAGAGCGGCGTCGCATTCGTGCACCGCGTGCTCGAACAGCTGGCCGACCTCGGGCACCGGGTCGACCAGCAGGTCGGCCCGAAGCACGAACTGGTCTCGCGCGAGGGTTGGTTGCTGGTCTTCGACGAGGTCGACCGGCCGGGTCTGATCGGCGAGATGATTCCGGCCGGCCCCGGCCACGTGCTGATCACCAGCACCGACCCGCTCGCCCGCCATCTGGGCAGCACGGTCGATCTGCCGCCGCTGGACCGGGGTTCGTCGGTGCTGATGCTCTTCGACGCGCACCGCGAATTCGAGCTGGAGATGGTCACGGCCGAGGCGATCGCCGCGTTCGTCGGCGACCGGCCCGCGGCGATCGCCCGGATCGCCGAACTCTTCGCGTCCGGCCTGGTGACCCCGGACGTGACACTCGAACTGCTGCGCTTCGGGAACATGGCCAAGCTGTCCCGGACCATCCCGCAGAACCAGGTCGTCTACCTCGCCGACCTGTTCCTGGCCGTGCGCGGGCTGCGGGCACCGGACACCTGGTCGATCTGGCTGGATCTGTCCGAGGACTATCTCGAACACCAGTTGTTGCACCGGCACATGACCGACGCACGGTCGATGCTGTTGCACATGATCCGGACCCTGGTCAACGGCCCGGAACCGATCCACTCGCTGCAGTGCCTGTGCCGCGCACTGCACGACGTTCTGCCCAACACCCAGGGCGTCGAGGAGGTCTGTCGGGCGATCGACAACCTGCCCGGCTGAACGGGTGGCTCCGCTTCCGTATCGGACGAAGGAGCCGAATCCGGCCGGCCGGTGCGCGATGCTGGTACGCATGGCGAACGACGGGGAGCACGGGGGCGACACGGTGCGCTACTTCATCAGCCACGCCGGTTCGGACACCGCCTGGGCGGAGTGGGTCGCCGGCCAACTCGTCCAGGCCGGCCTGGATGTCGAACTCGACGCGTGGGACTGGGCGACAGGCGAGAACCTGACCACCAAGGTCAGCCGCGCGCTGGACGGCGCGGGGCACATGATCGCGCTGTTCTCGCCCGCGTACTTCGTGCCGGAGCGCTGGACCACGGTCGAGTGGACCGCGATGTCGGACGCGCTGCGCGGCAGCGGCCGCCGGCTGATCCCGCTCGTGGTCCACGAGTTGGACCGCGAGCAGATCCCGTCCGTGCTGCGGCCGTTGTTGCGCAAGACGCTGTATGGCAAGTCCGAGGAGGACGCGCACGAGGCACTGATGACGGCGATCCACGGACCGACCCGGCCCAGCGACCCACCGGCGTTCCCCGGCCCGCGCACGGGCGCGGGCAGCCCCCCGGCTCCGCCCGCGGTCGCGCCCGCGCCCACTTCGCCGTCCGCACCCGTGCTGCCGGCCGCGCCGGTGCTGCGCCGCACCATCACGCCCGGGCATACCCGCGAGTTGACCGACGCGATCCTGGCCGTGCCCCGGGTCGCCCGGACCGACCTGTGGAACCTGTGGCTGGATCTGGCCGAGGGCTACTTCGAACGACCGCTGCCCCGCGAGCAGATCGCCGCGCCGCGGATCATGCTGCTGCGGCTGATCCACGACCTGTCCACGCTCGCCGAGCCGGACCCGGCGCGCGCCCTGGACGCGCTGGTGCGCGCGCTCGGCGACGTGCAGCCGACCGGGCCGGAGATCGAACACGTGCGAGCGCTGCTGGCCGAGTTGACCCGCCCGACCGACGCGGCCGACCGGGC
Source organism: Embleya sp. NPDC005575 (assembly GCF_040605455.1). Taxonomy (NCBI): domain Bacteria; kingdom Bacillati; phylum Actinomycetota; class Actinomycetes; order Kitasatosporales; family Streptomycetaceae; genus Embleya; species Embleya sp. NPDC005575. The sequence continues at coordinate 142,837 of NZ_JBEXCV010000002.1, forward strand.
CTCCTGAGCCGGGCCGCGCCGCGCCGGCGTCAACTCCCGTACGCGGCCCGCCGACGCCGCTCGTAGGCCCGCCGCCAGCCGGCCCGCCACAACAGGGCGGTGCCGGGCGGGATCCAGCGCAGCACCCGCCGTCGTTCGGCGTCGGTGGCGTGGTGCAGGTGGAAGGCGACGAACGCGGGCAGGTCGCGGCCCCAGACCCGCACGGTGCGGGTCGGCATGCGCCCGTCGGGCGTGCCGCGCACGTGTCGGCGCATCAGCGGGAACAACTGGTGCTCCTCGGCCAGACTGTGCCGGGCCACCAGTTCGTACAGCCGCCCGATCGCGGGGGAACGGTCGCGCAGCGGCACGCTCGGGTCGGCCACACGAAGCATCGCGGCCTCCAGGGCCGAGTGGTCCACCTGGAACGCGGTCACGGTGCGGGCGGCGCGCGGTGAACCGGCGCGCACCCACGGATACAGGACGGTGTGTTCCTCGCGGTGATGCGCGCGCAGGAAGCGCAGCACGAGCGCGAGGTGCTCCTCGATCGCGCGCACGCGCAGGATGTCGACCGGGTCGAGGTGTCGGGTCACCTCGGTCAGTCGGGCCAATTCCTCGCGCAGACCTCGGTGGGCGACATAGCCGGGGGTGAGGTCGAGGGCGGGGGTGGGAGTGGGGGTTACGGGTGAAACGGTGGTCGTCGACACGGGGGCCGCCTCGGAGGCATGGAAAGGGGGAGCCTCACACCGTAAAGGCATGCCGTAGGTCTTCCGCACCGATGCAAGGAGATTTCCGGCCATTCCCGATCGACGCCCGTTTCCGGTCCGATACCGGCCGAGCCGATACCGAACCGGAACGCCGGTTGTCGTTTTTCTTTGCGCCTGGCGCGCGCTACTTCTTGAGGTTGGGGATCGTCCAGTCGATCGCCTTGTGCCCCATGGTCGCGAGCGCGGCATCTATCTGCGAGAACGGCTTGCTGCCGTGGAAGAGCTTCGCGGACAGCGGCGAGGGGTGCGCGCCCTGCACGATGGTGTGCTTGGCGGTGTCGATCAGCGCCGCCTTCTTCTTCGCGTGCCCGCCCCACAACACGAACACCACCGGCTCGTCCCGGTCGCTCACCGCCTTGATCACCGCGTCGGTGAACTTCTCCCAGCCGCGGCCCTTGTGCGACGCGGCCTCGTGCGCACGCACGGTGAGCACGGTGTTCATCAGCAGCACACCCTGCTGTGCCCACGGCATCAGGTAACCGTTGTCGGGGATGGGCAGACCGATGTCCGCGTGCATCTCCTTGTAGATGTTGCGCAGCGACGGCGGGATCTTGACCTCGGGCCGCACCGAGAAGCACATGCCGTGCGCCTGGTTGTCGTCGTGGTACGGGTCCTGCCCGACGATGAACACCCGGACGTCGTCGTACGGCGTCGCCTCCAGGGCCGCGAACACCTCGTCGTCCGGCGGGAAGATCTGGTGTTCCTTGCGTTCCGCGTCCACATACGCGGTCAGCTCGGCGTAGTAGGGCTTCGCCAACTCCTCCGCGAGCACGGGCTGCCAGGACTCGGGCAACGTCTGCACAGCAAGAACCTCCACACGAGGGCGCAACGCCCATGGATCAACGTGGGATCCAACGTAGTCGCTCGCCCGGACACCTCGGTCCGCACCGAGTGGATCGGTGCGGACCGAGGCGGTCGAAGTATTCCGCGGCGACCGTCTCGCCCGGCTTGCCCGTCGACCGTCTCGTCCGGCCTGCGTCCGGGGGTCTCGCCCGACTCGCGCTCCGAAGGTCTCGTCCGGCTCTACGCCTCGAGCGTCTCGTCCGGCTTCGGGTCCGGCTTGTAGCAGAGCTTCATCAGCAGCGCGGCGTTCGCGACGCCGACGCCGGCCGCGAACAGCGCCGGGCGCAGGCCCGACTTCCTGCGACCGATCAGCGCGTCCACCGAATACCTGCCGTTGCCGAGCGCGGCGAGCGCGACGGCGGCACCGCCGACCATGGCGGTGTACTCCCAGCCGCCCTTGAAGACGAAGAAGCCCTTGCCCTTGTGGTCGGTTGCCGCCGCGACGCTCATCAGCCCCACCGTCGCCGCCGCGGGCAGCGGGTTGGCCACGCCGAGCGCGATACCGACACCGGCCGCCATCTCGGTGCCCGCCGCCAGGCGCGCGTGCACCTCGGCGGGCTTGAGGCCGAGCGACTCGAACCAGCCGGTGGTGCCGGCGAGGCCGCCGGGGCCGGCGACCTTGTTGTAACCGTGCGCAAAGAGCATCGGACCGAGCGTCGCGCGCAGCACGAGCGCCGCCACATCGCGGCCTTCGGTCGCCACCGCGGCCTTCTTCTTGCCGAACATTGCCCACCTCATCAACTGACGCATCGTCACATTTCTGTGGGCAACCTACCCGAACACCCGGCGCGGGCGAGGACCGGGCGGCCTGCGGCCGAGGCCCTCACGCCCCGGACGGGCCGATCCCGGCGTGGTCGGCACGGTCGGCGCTCACCCGCGCGGCGACATCGGCACCCGTCTCCGCCTCTGCGCCCGCGCCTGCCCCCGCCTCTGCGCCTGCCCCGACCATTCTGGGAACCACGACAGGGGTGTCGTCCCCCGGCGCCCGGAGGATGTCCGCGTCCACGTCGTACAGCGCCCGCACCAGGGTCGCGTCCACGACCTCCTTCGGCGGCCCGGACGCGATCACCTCGCCCGCCCGCATCGCGACCAGCACATCCGCGTACCGAGCCGCCGACGCCAGGTCGTGCAGCACCATCAGCACCGTGCGCCCGCCCGCGGCGACCTGCCGGACCAGGCCCAGCACCTCGACCGCGTGTCCGAGGTCCAGCGCCGAGGTCGGCTCGTCGAGCAGCATCACCGGCGCCTCCTGCGCGATCACCATCGCGACCCAGCAGCGCTGTCGCTGCCCGCCGGAGAGCCGATCCAGGCGCCGATCAGCCAGGTCCAGCACGCCGGTCGCGGTCAACGCGTCCCGGCAGACCCGCTCGTCCGCGCGCGACCACTGGCGGAACAGCCCCTGGTGCGGATGCCGGCCATAGCGCACGAGTCCGGCCACGGTGACCGCCTCCGGTGCGGTCGGGTTCTGCGGCAACAGCCCTACCCGGTGCGCGGCCTGACGCGGCTTCAGTTGCCAGATGTCGTCGCCGCCGACACTGACCCGACCCGAATCCGGCTTGTGCAGGCGCGCGATCGAACGGAGCAACGTGGACTTGCCGCAACCGTTGGGCCCGACGATCGCGACCACACTGCCCGCGGCCACGGACAGGTCCACGCCCGACACGGCACGATGCCCCGGATATCCGGCGTGCAGATCTTCCACGAGCAATTCCATGGGCGGACCCTCCCGGCCGTACACAGCAAATGTAAGGCGAGGCTAACCTAAATGGTCACGCGGCCGACACCGTCGGCCCCGATCGAAGTGCGGTACATCGTCGGCCCGGTCAGCGAGTGCCGATCTCGCGGAACCACTGGGCCCCGACCCGACCGGTGCGGTCCGCGAACAGCAGCGCCTCCCGGCCGTGCCAGGCGAGCGCGGTCACCGGCGCCGAGACGTGCCGTCGGGCCAGCGGGGTCGGCGCCCGACGGGCCGAGCCGGCGCGCACGTCCCACACCACGAGCATGCCGTCGCCACCCGACGTGGCCATCAGGCCGCCGCCCCCCGGCCGCCAACTCGGCGCGCACGCCTGCGGTTGGGCG